>JAJFVB010000020.1 GCA_021372055.1 Desulfobacteraceae bacterium
AATGGGATTAAAAGAGAAACGGCAGGGTGTTTCCGATGGCTGTTCCAGCGTGATTGCGCAGACACCGGACAGGGCCTGCAAATTGCACTGATTCGCCTGTTTGTGGTGAATGCCGTGCGTAACACGGTTGTACCGAGAACACATTGGGAGGAGAGAGGATGAAAGTGAGCGCATTTCCGACGACCCTGCTCTGCCTGCTTCTGGTTCTTTCTGCCCCTGCATACGGGCAGCAGAAGCAAACGCCCAAATCCGGACAACCTGCTCCGCAAGCCCGGGGTTCCGATGAACAGGCCCGGCGCGAACAGCTCAATCTGGAACTCATAGCGGCGGCCGACGCGGGGAACTCCGAGGCGGTGCTGCGGGCGCTCGCCGCGGGTGCAAGCGTCAATGCGAGGAATCGCGACGGAATGACGGCGCTGATGTTCGCCGCCCTGAGGGGCAACGAGCAGATGACCGAACTTCTGCTGAGCAAACGCGCCCAGGTCAACACTACGGACGCCCTTGGGGTCACGGCCCTCATGCAGGCGGCCTGGGCCGGTCATGCGAGGATCGTTGAGATGCTGATGGCCTCGGGGGCCGATGCCCAGATCCAGAGCAACGTCGAAGTGCCGAGCCTCAAGAAGAAGGGCGTCAGCGCGATCATGGGCGCGAGCATGAACGGCAATCTTGAGGTCGTCAGGCTGCTTCTGGCATGCGAGGTCAAGGTGAACCAGCAGGACGGCGAAGGCCAGACGGCCCTGATGTATGCCGCGAGGGGGGGCTATGCGCGTATAGCCGATTTGCTGATCGCCAGCGGCGCAAAGACGGAGATCAAGGATCAGTTCGGCAGAACGGCCGTCATGATCGCCACGATATACGGTCAGATCGAGATAGTGCGCATGCTGATCGCGGCCGGCGCAAACGTCCATGCAAAGGACATCCACAACATGAAGGCGATCGTCTATGCTTCCGCTCTGGACAGGGCCGACATCTACAAGCTGCTCCAGCGGGCCATGGCAAAGAAGAACCAGAGCAACAACCCTTTCCAGCGCGCCCCGCAGCAAGGGCTATAGGAGAATACAAACATGGAAAGGGTGATTGCGGGAAAACGGGCCAATGAGAGATTTAAGGTCGACTGGCCGGGCACGCTCACCTGCCGGTTTCCAAACCATGAAGAAGATCTGAAGGTCAGGATATCGGAGATTTCCCTCTCGGGGGCGCGACTCGAGCTTGAGACCCTGAAGATCGGCCCCTACCACGTCGTCGTGGGCAGCGACCAGAGCGGGTTCACCCTCAAGATGCACCTGCCGGAAGTCACCGTGTCCACCGTGATACGAATAGTCTGGTACAGCCTGGACGAGGGAAAACGCCACTTCAACGTGGGAGTGCTCTTTCCCCAGGAAGAAGAGGGCCGTAGCGCCGCAATCGAGCGTGTCGTCAAGGCGCGCTCCTGAGCCGCCTGAGCGCTGAAACGAGGTAAAATTGTTGGCCACCTCCCCCGAATTTCGAGCCGTCTTGTTCGACCTTGACGGAACCCTCCTGGATACGATCGAAGATCTGGCCGATTCCACGAACGCCGCCCTGGGCGTTTTCGGTTTCCCGGTTCATCCCATCGAAAGTTACAAGTATTTCGTGGGCGAGGGCATGTTGAATCTTGTGAAAAAAGCCCTCCCGGAACACGCGAGGAACGATCCCGTAACACTGGACCGCGCCTTCGCAACGATGAAGCAGTGCTACGCAGGGAGCTGGGCAAAAAAGACCCGCCCTTATCCGGGGGTTCCGGAACTTCTGGACGCGTTATGTGAACGGGCCATTCCGATGGCCGTGCTTTCAAACAAGCCCCACGAATTCACGGTACAAATGGTCGAGGCGCTGCTTCCCCGCTGGCGATTCGCGGTGGTGTACGGCGAGCGAGCGCCCGTTCCGAGAAAGCCCCACCCCGGAGGCGCACTCGAAATCGCCTCCCTGCTGCGCATCGAGCCTCACCATTTTCTCTATGCCGGCGACACGGGAACCGACATGCTCACGGCCAATGCCGCCGGGATGTATGCTGTCGGGGTTCTGTGGGGATTTCGACCCGCGGAGGAACTCACCGGCGCGGGCGCAAAAAAGCTCATAAAATACCCGACCGAGCTTCTCGGCCTGCTCTAGCCCGGCCTTCCGAGAAGGCTTTCTCACCCCCCGGCCGCCGGGAATCCCGATCATTGTATCGTATCGCTCCTGCCTGAGGAGGGCTGCCGCCCTTCCCGCAGCGCGTCAAGATTTTTCGGGACCGAGTGGAAGACCTCCAGAACGTAGTCGAGCATCGGTTCGGCTATTCCGGGATAGACCCCGATCCAGAATGTGCGGTTCATGACGAAGTCCGATTTTTCAAGGCTGCCCGCCACTCTGTAGCGAACGTTCCGGTAGGCGGGCTGTCGGCTGATGTTGCCTCCGAACATGAGTCGCGTTGCAATCTTTCGGTCTTCGAGGAAACGGACCAGCGCGTTGCGCGTGAAGGGCGCGCCTTCCCGGACCGTGAGCGGAAACCCGAACCAGCTCGGAGTGCTTCCGGGCGTGGCCTCGGGCATGATAAAAAACTCTTCGAGATCGCTCAGGCCGCGAAGGATGGCGTCGAAATTCCTTCGGCGCGCTTCAATGAAACCGGGCAGCTTTTCAAGCTGGGAGACGCCGACGGCAGCCTGCATGTCGGTCAGTTTCAGATTGTAGCCCACATGGGAATACGTGTACTTGTGGTCGAAGCCGAAGGGGAGTTGACCGAGCTTCCAGTCGAACCGCTTTCCGCATGTATTGTCGCATCCGGGCTCGCACCAGCAGTCGCGCCCCCAGTCGCGAAAAGACTCCACAAGGACCTTCAGTTCCCGCGCGGTCGTGGAGACACACCCGCCCTCACCCATCGTGATATGGTGCGCGGGGTAGAAGCTGAAGGTCGACAGATCGCCGAAAGTCCCGACTTTGCGGCTGTCGTAGAGCGAGCCGAGACCATCGCAGCAGTCTTCGATCAACCAGAGGCGGTTCTTCTGGACAAACTCGAGCACGGCCCGCACATCGAAAGGATTGCCGAGCGTGTGAGCGAGCATGACGCCCTTGGTATTGTCCGACAGGGCCACATCGAGAAGGCTTACGTCGACATTATAGGTCGGCAGGGTGACATCTATGAAGACGGGCACGAGCCCGTTCTGTACGATCGGATTGACGGTTGTGGGAAAACCCGCCGCAACGGTGATGATTTCATCGCCCGGCCTCAGGGCGCGAGCGCCCAGGGACGGTGAGGTCAAAGCCGAAAGGGCCAGCAGGTTTGCCGAAGAACCCGAGTTCACGAGCACGGAGTGTTTCGCCCCTGTGAACCGGGAGAATTCCCGCTCGAACTCGGCGGCAAAACGGCCCTGGGTGAGCCAGAAATCAAGCGAGGCGTCCACCAGCGACTGAAGGTCCCGATGGTCGAACACCCTTCCGCCGACCGGAACCCGGCCGTTGCCGGGCACGAAGCCTTGCGGCTGAAAAGCCGCTTCGTAGTACTCTTTTACCAACTGGAGAATTTTCGCGCGCAGTTCTTCGGACTTGGTCTTCATGGCGATATTCCCTGTGCTCCTATACGTAGTTGCATTCAAGAACGTGCCAAAAAACATTTTTCAAAAATCCGCGGAGCCGCGTCCCCACCGCGCCGCTATGCCGCATTTACCGGCGGCTGCGGCCTCGCACCCGCGCAGGACCGGTACGGGACAGGCGGGAACATTGCCCGTCATCACCCGTCCTGATGCGAAATCCTGTCGATTATCGTCGTCGTGCTCCGCCCTTCGAGCACCTTCACAAGTTCAACCCGACCGCCGTACCGTTCGACCACATCCCGTCCAACGACCTGATCGATCCGGTAATCGTCGCCTTTGACGAGGATTTCGGGCTGAAGCTTTTCGATCAGGTCGAGGGGCGTATCCTCGTCGAAGAGCACCACGGCGTCCACCGAAGACAGGGCCGCAAGAAGCGTCGCCCGATCGTTTTCCGCGAGTATGGGCCGAAGCTCGCCCTTGAGCCTTCGCACCGACGCGTCCGTGTTGAGGCCCACCACGAGGCGGTCCCCGAGTGCCCGCGCCTGGTGGAGAAGGTGAATATGGCCGGGGTGCAGGAGATCGAAGCATCCATTGGTGAATACGACCCGCAGGTTGGAGCTGCGCCAGCCCTTGACGCGGGTCAGGGCCATCGACACGGTCAGGACCTTCCCGTGCGGGGAAACGGCTTCGCCGTCGAGTCCCATCTGGAGCGCCGCTTCGAGATCTCCGAAGGTCACGGGCTGCGTGCCGAGCTTTCCGACCACGATTCCAGCCGCCACATTGGCGATCTTGGCCGCTTCGTTCATATCGAAACCCGCCGCGAGCCCCGCCGCGAGCGTGGCGATGACGGTATCTCCGGCCCCCGAAACATCAAAGACCTCGCGGGCCCTGGTCGGAATGAACAGAGGAGCGGAATCCCCGACGAGGCACATGCCGTGCTTGCCCCGCGTGACCAGCAGCCAGTCCAGCCGGAGGTCCGATCGGAGGCGTCCGGCGGCTTCGGCTATGCCCGCCTCGCCGCTTTCCACGACACCCGAAACCGATTCGAGTTCCCCAACGTTTGGCGTGACGCATGTGGCTCCCCGATAGCGTTCCCAGTCCTTGCCCTTGGGGTCGACCAGAACGGGGATTCCGCGTTTTCGCCCCAGATCGATCGCCCGCTGCGGGATTGCGGGGTCAAGGAGCACTCCCTTGCCGTAATCCGAGAGAATGACCGCCTGCCGGCCCGGGATGAGGCCGTCGAGAAGCGAAAGAACACGTTCCCGCGCGTCTTCCGGAGGCGGCGAGACTTCCTCTTCGTCAATCCGGAGGATCTGCTGTTCTCTTGCCATCACGCGTGTCTTGGTGATTGTCGGCCTGCCGGGGATCGGTACGAGTTCCGTTCCAACACCCGATTCCCGGAGAATTTTCTGGAGCGTCGCACCTGCCGGATCGGTGCCGGTAAAGCCCACAAGCGTTACCTCACACCCAAGCCCGGCAAGATTCAAGGCAACGTTTGCCGCGCCTCCCGCCCCTTCCGAATGTTCGCGCACCCTCAGCACGGGAACCGGGGCTTCGGGAGATATCCGGGCCACGTCGCCCCACGTGTATCGGTCGAGCATGACGTCTCCGGCCACGAGTATCCGGACTTTCCTGAGAGAATCGATCCGATGCATCATGCGCCGGTCCCTCCGGAATTGCCGCCCGAGGGATTCTCACCGGCGGCGGGCTCCAATCCGCGATTTTTCTGAACCCGTTCCCCGATCATCGTTTCTCCAGCCTCCACAACCGGATCGAGAAGGGATGCGAGAGCGGAAAACGGCGAAAGATGCTCTGAGGGCTGCCTGGAGAAATCCTCTCTGGCCGCGTGCATTTGCCTTTGCGAAATTGTAGATCGGCGCATCAAATCTTCTTCGGAACGATCATTTCCAGGCCATCGTAATAATGCTCGGGGACCCTGGGCCTTTTCAGCATTGCCGATTCCGCCGCGCGGACGATTTCCCCGATCTTCTGCTCCAGAATAAAATGCATGCAGCGTGGAATGTTGCGGCCGAAATGCCTGTAGGCCCTGATGCAATTATAGCAATCCCCGTGAAGCGGGCACTTCGTGTTCGGGCATGAGCACTCCGCGTGTTCGTCACTTGCGAGCACTTCACGGATTTCATGGAAGATCGCCGCGAATTCTTCTTTAGTAAGCTCCACCCAGGTTCTCCTTCCGAGATTGAAAGGTTGGATTCAACTTTGCACCGAGCGCCGAGACCAGAATGCCGACAACGCATTCGGCGGCATGTCCATCACTCTATCGGTTCTCCGGCCCGGCAGCCCGTCTGCCGCACCATTTGGTGTCATCGCCTTACCGGACGTGGGCTGCAATCTGATCCACGGTGAAATCCCGAAGAGTTGCCTTCCCCTCGTCCGAATAGAACCTGCGGTACCACTCAACGGTCATCGCGAGCGCGGTTTTCACGTCGTATCGCGGCCGCCAGCCGAGATACTTCCCGGCCTTGCTGCAGTCGAGCTTCAGCAAGTGGGCCTCATGCGCATTCCCCGTGGACTCCACACGGTAGCCCCCCTTCCCCCAGAGCCTGATCACCTCGGAGACCACCTCCTTCACGCTCCAGGCCCCGTTCTCGGACGGGCCGAAATTCCATGCGCCCGCAAAACGCGGACCGTCGGTCAGGAGAAGCGACCCGAGGGCAAGGTATCCCCCGAGCGGGTCGAGAACGTGCTGCCAGGGCCGCACGGAATCGGGGCTGCGCAAGACGATTTCTTCGTCTCTGGTCAATGCGCGGATGCAGTCCGGCACAAGCCTGTCGCCTCCCCAGTCGCCGCCGCCGATTACATTTCCGGCGCGGGCGGATGCGATTGCGACGTTGTGTGTCCTGCCGTATTCCTCGGGAGGGAAAAACGACCGGAGAAACGCCGATGTCACCAACTCGCAGCAGCCCTTGCTGGAGCTGTACGGATCACGCCCCCCCATCGGCTCGTCTTCCCGGTAGCCCCAGACCCATTCACGATTTTCATAGCATTTGTCGCTCGTGACGATAACGGCGGCGCGCACGCTCGGCGTGTTGCGGACCATTTCCAAAGTGTTTACGGTCCCCATCACATTGACATCGTAGGTCAGCCTGGGGTTTTTGTAGGAAAGCCGGACAAGGGGCTGAGCCGCAAGATGAAACACGATATCCGGCTCGAAACGCGCGGCGGCCTCGGAGAGCTTGTTGAAATCCCGCACGTCCCCCCGGATGTGCGCAAGCTTGGGCGCAACATTCATCGTCTCGAACATGTTGGGCATGCTCGGCGGATCGAGCGAATACCCCATCACCTTTGCTCCCAGCCACTGGAGCCATAGAGAAAGCCATGTTCCCTTAAAGCCCGTATGTCCCGAGAGGAAGACCTTTTTATCCCGGTAGTTCTGCTCTAGAAGATGCATCGTATCATCCACGGATTGCCCTCAAGGTGCGTAACGGGAGTCCGGGCCACTATCCGGCCCAGGCGGGCGAAGGCCGAATCGCCGCGCGGCTTCTCAGGCTTCATGCCCCTCAGTCCCTGTGTTCTTCCCATGCACGCCGAATCTTGCGGAATATTCTTCACTTTCCCTGCGTGCACCGCATCATAAATGAACCTTCGGATTTTTGCCACAAATCTGTCGGGCATCGGACCGAGTTGGCAGCCCGCTGGGAATCCACTTTTCCGCAATTTGAGAAAGTGCTACAGTGCTTGCTTAATTCTTATTTTCTCGCCCGAAGCGTTTCGTCCCCTGAAAAGCAAGGTTTGCGACGATGCAAGAGGACAAACCGGTGCTCGTTACAGGCAGCGCCGGCTTTATCGGTTTTCACTTTGCCAGGAAGCTGCTCGAAGCAGGACGCTCCGTAATCGGAGTAGACAACCTGAACGACTATTACGACGCGTCCCTCAAGGAGGCCCGCCTCCGGCTGCTCCAAGCATTCCCCGCATTCCGTTTTTTCCGGATCGATCTCGCCGACGAGAGGGCAACGGAGAGACTTTTCCAGGAAAACCCCTTCGAGATCGTCGTCCACCTGGCGGCGCAGGCAGGTGTTCGCTATTCCCTGGAAAATCCCCGCTCCTACGGCCGCAGCAACCTTTCCGGTTTTCTCAACGTGCTTGAAGGCTGCAGGCGCGGGGCGATACGCCATTTGCTCTTCGCTTCGTCGAGTTCGGTTTACGGCGCAAACGCAAAGCTTCCCTTCTCCGTCCACGACAATGTGGACCACCCGATCTCGCTCTACGCGGCGACGAAAAAAGCAAACGAACTGATGGCGCATGCGTATGCGCACCTCTACGGCATACCGAGCACGGGGCTCCGTTTTTTTACCGTCTACGGGCCGTGGGGACGCCCGGATATGGCTCTTTTTCTTTTCGTGCGCGCGATCCTGGCCGGAGAACCCATCCGGGTCTTCAACAACGGTATCCTGCGGCGCGACTTTACATATATCGATGATATCGTGGAGGCAATGCTCAAGGTCATGGACTCCCCTCCCGGACCCAATCCGGAATGGAACGGGCAAGAGCCGGACCCCGGCGCCAGCTTCGCTCCCTACCGGGTATACAACATCGGCAACGGAAAGCCCGTCCAGGTGCTCGAATTCATCGCCATCATCGAGGAATGTCTCCGGATCAAGGCAAAAAAGCATTTGCTTCCCATGCAGCCGGGAGACGTACGGGAGACTTGGGCGGACATAGAGGACCTCGCCCGCGATATCGGTTTTCGCCCCCGGACATCTCTTCGGGACGGCATTTTGTCTTTTGTCAAATGGTATAAATCCTACTACGGTATAGATGGCTAGCTTGCGCTTGCCCTCGGATATTCTTATTATCCGCGGAGCCGATCCGCCGTATATCCGGACTCCCGTCCGATGCTCGCATGCCGGCGGAAGCATGTCAGGCGGATACCGGCACTACTCTTCCCGGTTAAGACTTGAGAATACATAGGCATTGTTGCCGAAGGCGCTTTTGATGAGTCAGGTTTTGTGATATGAACTCCGCTGTTGTCAGTATTGAATCAGTGAGAAGGCTGCAACGAAAATGAACGAAAGTGAAAAAAAACCCATGTCCCTCAATGCGTTTTCGGTCTGTCCAGCCGGCGAAGCATTTCCCCTTCCCAAGGAATCCGACCATGAGGAAGAACTCACCCGGCTGAAAAATATAGTCGAGGAACAGCGGAGCCTCGGGCGCGAGATCGTGGTCGTGATGGGCGTCGGTTTTGTCGGCGCGGTCATGGCCGGGGTCGTTGCCGACTCGGTTGACAAGACCACGGGCCGGCCCTCGAAATTCGTTATCGGGATGCAGCGTCCCTCGGTGCGGTCTTTCTGGAAGATCGCGTACCTGAATCGCGGGATCGCTCCCGTCGAGGCGGAAGATCCCGAAGTCGGGCCTCTTATTTCCCGCTGTGTGCTCGAAAAAAAGACTCTGACAGCCACATACACCTACGAGGTGCTGTCGCTGGCGGATGTGGTCGTTGTCGACGTCCAGTGCGACTATCAGAAGGAGTCTCTGGGCAACGTGCGCCACGGAAGGGCCGATGTGGCGGCCCTGGAAGACTGCCTCAAGGTTATAGGCGACCGTATCAGGCCGGAGTGCCTGGTGCTGATCGAAACCACCGTTCCTCCCGGAACCACGCAATACATCGCCTATCCGATCATCAAGAAGGCCTTTGGAAGACGGGGCCTGGACGGCAAGGAACCTCTCCTCGCGCACTCTTTCGAGCGGGTCATGCCGGGCAAGAACTACGTTTCCTCAATCCGGGACTTCTGGCGCGTGTGCAGCGGCATCAATCAGGCATCGCGGGAAAGGGTCAAGGCGTTTCTCTCGGACGTGCTGAACGTGGAGAAATTTCCTCTCACCATTCTCGAGACCCCCATCGAGAGCGAGACCTGCAAGGTCATCGAAAACTCCTACCGCGCCACGATCCTGGCCTTCTTGCACGAATGGAGCGTTTTCGCGGAGAGAAACGGCATAGACCTGATCAAAGTCATCAACGCGATCAAGGTCCGCCCCACGCATTCGAACATTATTTTTCCGGGCCCCGGGATCGGCGGCTACTGCCTGCCCAAGGACGGCGGTCTCGGATTCTGGTCCTACCAGACCCTGCTCGGGTTCGAGGACGATATTTTCAAGATCACGCCACAGGCGATAGACATAAACGACACGCGCGCCCTTCACGTGGCCCGCCTCATCCGCGACGCCCTCCGGAACATGGGCAAGATCGTTGCCGCGTGCAAGATTGCGGTTCTTGGCGCATCCTACAGGGAAGACGTGGGCGATACGCGCTACAGCGGCTCCGAGCTTCTCGTGCGCAAACTCGCCGAAATGGGAGCCGAGATTTCGGTGCACGACCCTTACGTCAAGCACTGGTGGGAGTTCGAGAAACAGGAATCCTATCCTGCCCCGGGCCACTCGTGGTCGCGCTTTTTCCGTAACCAGGAAAAACTCAACGAACTCTCGGTCAGCAAAGACCTTCCCGATGCTTTGCGGGAAGCCGATGCGGTGGCCTTTGCCGTGCGCCACCGGCACTACCTCTCCATTTCACCCGAAAGCGTGGTCGAGATGACCGGAAGGCCCGTTGCCGTAGTCGATTGCTTCGGCATCCTGGACGACGCCAAAATCCGGCGCTTCTTCGAACTCGGCTGCGAAGTGAAGGGACTCGGTCGCGGGCACGTAAAACGCATAAAAGATGAAGTAAGGCTCTCGGATACCGCGAGGGCCCGGCGGCAGGAGTAGTCGATTCCGGGGCCCCCGGGACCTTGCGTCCCGGGAAATTCGCAACCGCGCGGCTCCCCTCCACCGGCCCGGTTTACCAGGCATGGCCGCCATAGAAAGATATACCGGATAGGTTCGGGCATTTCCTCATGTGCAGACAGGCACCCCCGCGATCTGGCCCGTACTCAATTGGCGAACCCAACAGCACCAGAGGATTCTGAAGTGACAAAATTCGACCTTCTCAAGGCAGATCTTTCAGCAAAGCCGAAAAGGTGGCTCGTTACGGGAGTCGCGGGCTTCATCGGGTCCAATCTTCTCGAAGCACTGCTCCAGCTTGGTCAGTCCGTGACCGGCCTGGACAACTTCCTGACCGGTTATTCCCATAATCTCCAAAACGTGAAGGAGATAGTCGGGCCGCGGAAATGGAGCAACTTCACATTCATCGAGGGAGACATCCGCAAGCCGGAAGATTGCCGCAGCGCATGTGACGGGGTGGACTTCGTCCTGCATCAGGCCGCACTCGGGAGCGTTCCCCGCTCGATCGAAGATCCGATAGCTACGAACCAGTCCAATGTGGACGGGTTCCTGAACATGCTGATGGCGGTCAAGGATGCCGGAATCCGCAGAATGGTCTTCGCAAGCTCGTCTTCGGTGTATGGAGACAGCGCCCGGTTGCCCAAGGTGGAACATGCGATCGGGAATTCGCTTTCCCCCTATGCGACTTCGAAGCTCATCAACGAACTCTACGCCGATGTTGCATCGAGGGTCTATTCCGTCGAATGGATCGGCCTGAGATACTTTAACGTTTACGGCAAGCGGCAGGACCCCAAGGGGGCGTATGCGGCGGTGATTCCCCGGTGGATCAATGCTCTTATGAGCTCGGAAAAACCGATGGTCTACGGCGACGGGGAAACGAGCCGGGATTTCTGTTTCATTCAGGACGTTGTTCAGGCCAACCTGCTGGCCGCGGTCTCGGACAACAAAGATGCCGTGAATAATGCCTATAATATCGCGTACGGCGCAAGAACCACTCTCAACGATCTGCTCGGGCTGATCAGCAGATCTCTCGCCCGGCACTTGCCGGAAACCGCGGGCATCGAGGCCGAACGTGGTCCTTTCCGGGAAGGAGATGTGCGGCACTCGCATGCCAACGTTTCCAAAGCACGCGAGTTGCTCGGGTTCGAGCCACAATATACGGTTGAAAGAGGCATTGCGGAGACGATAGAGTGGTACGTCGGGGCTGGGGCCGCAAAGGCCGCCTGCGCCTGATCTCCGGAGAAAGAGAACCCGGCATGAGACGTGGGCGGGAGCACAGGATCCGCGGACTCGATTCGCCGCCGGTTCGAACGCATGCAAGCGGACCAGGACAGTGAAATCGCGTCAAAATTTCTCGAAAATCCAGCCCGGGAGGATGAGCCATGACTGAGCCGGTATCACCTTCGGCCAGGGAAGCGGATTCGCCCGGCTCCCGATGGAAAGGCATCATCCTTGCGGGAGGATCGGGTACGCGGCTCTATCCGCTCACCAGAGTGGTCAGCAAACAACTGCTCCCCGTCTATGACAAACCCATGATCTATTATCCCCTGTCGGTCCTTATGCTGGCCGGCATTCGGGACATTCTGGTCATTTCGACCCCTGAAGATATAGGCAAGTTTGAGGAGCTGCTCGCAGACGGAAGCCAGTGGGGGCTCCGATTTTCCTATGCCGAGCAACCCCGGCCCGAGGGACTGGCGCAGGCTTTCGTGATCGGGAAAGAGTTCATCGGAAAAGACAACGTGTGTCTCATCCTGGGAGACAACATCTTCTATGGACAGGGGCTGCGGCAGGCCTTGCGGACAGCGACATCGGTCGAGCGGGGCGGTCTCGTTTTCGGCTATTGGGTCAGCGACCCCGCACGGTACGGCGTAGTCGAATTCGACCGTTCCGGGAAGGTGATCGGGATCGAAGAAAAACCCCACCTGCCAAAGTCCAACTATGCCGTCACGGGACTCTATTTTTACGACAACCGGGTGATCGGCATCGCCTCGAACCTCAAGCCCTCCGCCAGGGGCGAGTTGGAGATAACGGATGTGAACATGCAGTACCTGAGACTGGGGGAGCTCCGGGTACAGCTGTTCGGCCGGGGCTTCGCCTGGCTCGACACCGGCACCCAAGATTCCCTTTTGGACGCATCCACATTCATCGAAACGATCGAAAAGCGGCAGGGCTTGAAGATCTCCTGCGTTGAGGAAATCGCTTTTCGCCAGGGCTATATCGACATCGATCAGCTTTGCGCCCTTGCACAGCCTCTGGCCAAAAGCGCCTACGGACAGTATCTTCTAAGACTCTCCAGGGAACAGGCGTGAGGACCGGCAATCCGGTCGACTCTGCCCGCGCTGTGCCCGCCCGCCGGTCTGGACGTTTTCTCTCCGGATTTGAAAAGCGTGGAGAGCCGCGCCCCACACACTTCCTCGCCGCCACGCGGCTCACTTTGGCGCCACGGTTGCGGCCGTTGGCCGGCAGCCGCCAGCGCCGAGCGCTTGCGGGGGTGCGGGGGAATCATTTCCCCGCTCTTTGGTGGTTGATTCGGGGACCCTAGATGCCGCCGGCATCGTTTTTGCGTCAATTCGGAAACAGGAATGGAAGCTTTTTATTTTAAGAGAATTATTTCTTACTTCATCATGCCCCTTCAACTTTCCCTGGTTTTTTTGATTGCCGGCATCGTTTTGCTGTGGTTGGGGAAGCGGCAGCGGCTCGGGAAAATCCTCGCAACGGTTGGCGTCTGCCTGCTCGTTCTTTTTTCCAATCACGCCGTTTCGCGCCCGCTGCTGGGTCTGTTCGAACATCGGTATCCGCCTCTGAACGAGGTTCGCCCCGGGGTTACCTGGATAGTCGTGCTGAGCGCGGGCGTCGTGAAATCTTCCGAACCGCCGCTGTTCAGCCGATTCCCGGCCTCCTCGCTCTACAGGTTTCTCGAAGGCATTCGCATCTGGAGGATGCAGGGGGGCGGGAAGGTATTGTTCACAGGCCCCAGCGCCGAACTCGCCCGTCAGACGGCAATATCCCAAGGCATTCCCGCGGAAGACATCGCAACCGCTCCCGATTGCCTCGACACGGCGGATGAAGCCGCAGCAGCAAGCCGATTGATGAACGGCCAACCCTGCATCCTGGTTACATCCGCATCCCACATGCCCCGCGCACTGGAGCTTTTCAGAAGGAAACGCATCGATCCGATAGCCGCTCCTGCCGAGTTCAGGACATTCGGGAAACATCTATATCCGCTCTGCGACGTCAATGGGCTGCAGGACACTACCACCTTCGCCTATGAGGCGATCGGGCACATTTGGACTGCAATCGCGAAATGAAGCTCCGAGCCGGATTCCAAAGCGACGGTGCCGAAAGCGATGAAATCCCGTCTGCAAATATACGTGCATCCAAATTGGACTTGATGTAGAATCGCCGCCGTTTCAAGGCACGTTGGGCAGTCCGGTCGAAGGCAAAGGAGATGCCGCAATTCTTTTGCCCGAAGAGTTTGGTCGGGGCATTGATGTAAAGGCGGCAAGGCATCTTCCTTCGCGAAGAGACAAGCAGGCATTTCCCGGGGGGACTTCCCTCGCTGATAGGATTTTTAAATGGATAAGAACAGCAGAATATATGTAGCGGGTCATCGAGGTCTGGTCGGTTCGGCAATCCTGCGTGCGCTCCAGGACAAGGGCTACGGCAATCCTATAACCAGGACTCATCGCGAACTGGACCTGACGGACCAGTTCGCTGCAAATGGATTTTTCGAAGAGTATAAGCCGGAGTATGTATTCCTCGCAGCCGCACGGGTGGGAGGAATTGTCGCGAACATGACGCACCCCGCCGAATTCATCCGGGACAACCTTCTGATGCAGTGCAATATCATTGACGCCGCATACAGACAAGGGACCCGAAAGCTGCTCTTTCTAGGCTCTTCCTGCATATATCCAAAGCATGCGCCCCAGCCCATCCGGGAAACAGATTTCCTGAGCGGCTATCTCGAGCAGACCAACGAGGCGTACGCTATTGCAAAGATCGCAGGTATCAAGACCTGCCAGGCCTATCGGGCTCAGTACGGCTTTAACGCCATATCGGTCATGCCCACGAATCTCTACGGGCCCAAAGACAACTTCGATATCGAAACAAGCCACGTCCTCCCGGCACTCATCCGCAAACTGCACCTCGCAAAGCTCGCGATGGAGGGGAAGCCCGACCTTATAGCGAAGGACGAGCAGAGGTTCGGTCCCATCCCCCCGTATTTTCGGGAGAGCCTGGAGGATCTGCTGCAACGTCGGGTGAAGTCGCCATCCATGACTCTTTGGGGCACGGGAACCCCGAAGCGTGAATTCCTCCACGTGGACGATCTTGCGGAAGCCTGTATCTTCCTGATGAACGAATACGAGTCCGAAGAAATCATCAACATCGGGTCCGGAACCGACCTCAGCATTAGAGAGCTGGCCGACCTCGTAAATCGGACGGTCGGATTCGAGGGAAGCATTTTATACGATCACACCAAACCCGACGGAACGCCACGAAAGCTCCTCGATGTCAGCAGGATCAACTCTCTGGGATGGAAACCGCGCATTTCGCTGCAGACTGGGATAGAACAGGCATACGATTGGTATAGAGCTGAATCGGCATCTTGAAACCTCCCAGGAGGCATATCGCTGTCATCCGGTTTGCCTTAAGAGATTGTAAAGATATCTGTTTGCAAAATCTTTCCAGTCGCCATAATAGCCAGATAAGCAGTTCGATATCCTTTCCACGACAGCAAGCAAGCTCCTTTAGCGCAATGAATGGCAATGCCAATAGCCTGAGCCTCTTCTCCGAGGCCGCAGCATTGTATCTTCCGATTCATGACTTCTGAAGAGAATCCGATTCGTTATCGAATCAATAGAACCAAAAGACCTTTTGTATTGAAGTCCATGCTGGATTGTACTATGAACGTGGTGGCCATAATCGCAATCAATATTACTTACTGGGTTTGAGGCAGGGCTGCGATCTGATGCAATTCATTGACTTGTCGGTTCAGCAAAAGCGCATAAGGGCTTCCATCGAGGAACGCATCAGGAAGGTACTGGATCATGGGCAATATGTGAGCGGGCCCGAAATTCAGGAACTCGAGGGTTGCCTGGCCAACTATGTGGGCGTCCGGTACGCCATTGCGTGTGCATCGGGAACCGACGCGCTGCTCATGGCCCTTCTCGCCCATTCGGTCGGTCCCGGGGATCTGATACTCACAACACCCTTCACCTTTATTGCAACCGCGGGGGTCATTGGGCTGCTCGGCGCCACACCCGTCTTCGTGGATGTGGATGCCGAAACCTTCAACATGGATTCCCACCGGTTGGAGGAAACCATTATCGCACTGTCGCGAGGCGGGGCAAGCGATGTCCCGCTGCCTCGTCCGAATCCGGCCGGAGCCCTCCCCAGGGGAATCATCCCAGTCGATCTGTTCGGGCTCCCCGCCGATTACGAACCGATCAACGCCATAGCCCGAAAGCATGGCCTGTTTGTCATCGAGGATGCGGCACAGTCTTTCGGGGCGGCTTACAGCAACAAAATGACCTGTTCCCTTGCCGACGTCGGCTGCACGTCATTTTTCCCCGCAAAGCCCCTTGCCTGCTACGGTGACGGCGGGATGTGCTTCACCGATAACGGACAATTGGCTGAAAAGCTCAGATCAATCCGAGTTCATGGCATGGGGAGGGACAAGTACGAAAATGTGCGGATCGGAATAAACGGCCGCCTGGATACGATCCAGGCCGCGATTCTTGCGGCGAAATTCGAGATTTTTCCGGAAGAAGTGATCCTGAGGCAGGAAGTGGCTTCCCGATACGCAGCTTTGTTCCGGCAAAAGATGTCCGGGAAGAACCCGTTGCGCTTTCAGCGCATTCCGGCGGACAGGGTGTCGGTGTGGGGGCAGTACTCAATTCTTGCCCCCGATACGGACGAGCGGTCCGCCATACTCGAGGGTCTCCGAAAAATCGGGGTGCCGAGCGCTGTCTACTATCCGACCCCACTCCACCTCCAGCAGGCATTTCACTGGCTGGGATACAGGCCGGGCGACTTTCCGGTCAGCGAAGATCTGGCGGGCCGGATTTTCAGCGTCCCCATGCATCCGTATCTCGAAGAGAGCCAACAGGAAATGATCGTCGAGGGCATATGCGGCAGTTGCCAAAATTAGAAATCCTCGACCGGGACCATCCCTTTTATTTGCTCTCAGCCGCGTGATTCAGACGGTTTCCCCCCATTTCCATGGGAATTTGGTCTTTAGGGACACAATTTTGATTTGTGAAAAGCTTCTGGATCAAATAGCACATAGATTGGAGCTCCAAGGCCGATTTCTGAGTGCCCGCGAGCTTTCGTGGTGGACAAATCGTTGTGTTCGGTGTAAAAGAGTCCACGTTTTCTTTTCAGTCAGTTGATTTTTCCAGTTCATTCTGTTACCGGGGCTGCAGGAATTTCTTCAAATATTACAGACATGAGGGGTTATTGTTTCGGAACGGCGCCATTAGGGCTTTGCCGTAAGATATTTGTTTTTCTTTTGAGCTTTTGCACATCTTCGAAAAGGAAGCTGAATGGTTATCGATGCCGTGCGGGTAGTTGGATTCAGACCGGAATCGGCCTTTCAGTTGAGCTCTTTAAACTGTGAAATAGAGGAATCGATCGGGCATCGCGGATCTACCGCCCGATTCGTCTCCCGTGAACAGAGTGGTTGGAGCCCCTGTTGAGTAGCTCGGGTTCTGATGAAAGGGTATTTTCGACCGTCTGCGAACCGCGCCGGTGCGGTATTCTTTTCCGTTTCCCGGCGGGGAAATTCCCGTCTGGCCTCCGCCATTCGGTGCCGGGGCAGGTTGCCATGTGGCCGGTCAGACGTGCTCCACACGCAACCCTTTCGACTTTGATGCTCCAGCCAGAGGGGTTTTATGTACGAAAGTAAAGATATTTGGGCGGATCTCTGTTTTGCAAACTCTCCACGCACGGCACCAGGCATTGCCACGCACGCACCCTTTGCTCCGCACGCCACTATGCCTACGCTTTCCCGTGAAAAATCATTGCGTGTTCTGCATGTCGCCCAAGAGCGCGGCAAGCTTTCTCAATCAGGCCGCTCGTGGGGGCTACGGTGGTTTTTTTCACTTGAGCGCAAGTGTTGTACCTGCCTGCGCCATTGGAAGGCAAATTCCTCCGAGCATAAGTCATAGAGGTGAAACCGCATAGTCCAGCAATGAGAATGTCTGATCAAGTAGATTGCGCTGCCGTCTTCCGGAGGAAGCCGAATTGAAGCAATCTGCAATTGCGGAGAAGCTCGGAAGACCGATCCTCGTGAAGCGGGTTTTCGGTTTTCTGTCACGCACGGGGCACGATGAAACGCATCCTGAAGGCAGGTTCCGCAGCCGGGGTTTCATTTGCGCTCACTCTTAGGAGACTAATGCGACCGGTTATGGAGAGCCGGTCGATGTGAAAACTTTGGAAGTGCAGTGAAGTTCAGAGTTGCAGGAAACGGCTTTTTGAAGCGGCCGGATTTCCTGCAGTTGCATCATTTTTCGAGCCTTTTGTCGTTTGTGCCATCAACTGTTTCAAGCTGATGTAAGCGAGTTGGCGGAGCTGTATAGTAGTCCGGCAACTTTCATCACAAGCCGCATCTCGGCGAGTGTCTTTCAGCTGTGCGGAACTATCACGACAGAGCGGTTATACGCTCGCAGACTGCTATGGAAGATTCTCGAGCGGTCCTGTAGCGGGCTGCCCTTCCCGAGGGAAGCGGGCCTTTCTCCTCACCGGACTCAGGTTTTCGACGCATAGCTGGAGGCATTCCCTGTAGACCATGCAGATAGAACTTCCACATATCAATAGGGCTGACTTTCGTATGTCAAGCTTACGCAAACGTCTCAGCATACAATTGTCCAGCTATAAGCTGTACGTAATGCTGCTATTTGAGGCGACTATTTTCACCATATCCTTGATAGTGGCATATCTTTTGCGGTTCGATTTCGAATTACCTCCCGTCAATCGCGGTCAAATTGTGCAGGTTCTTCCATTTCTGGTGCCATTGAAGCTGGGGTTGTTTTTCAGCTTCGGCCTGTACAGGGGGATGTGGAGATATTCAACTCTCCGGGATGCCTGGAAGATTGGATATGCGTCGTTTTTTTCCATGCTTCTCCTGATGTCCGTTGTAGTCTTTCTCGGCATCAGGGAATTCCCGCGCACCGTATACGTAATCGATATGGCGCTGACTTTTATTCTGACCGGAGCGGTCAGAATCGGGATCCGTACTTACTATCACGCCAAAAGCTGTTCCAAGGGGTTCTGCAGTCTTTCGAGCCTCAGCCCGGTATTTTCCTCCAACAAAAACTCCAAGCGGATTCTGATCATCGGCGCCGGAAGCTACGGGCAGAAAATTGCGCAGGAGATTTTCGAAAACCCACAGCTCCAGTACGAGGTTTTCGGTTTCCTGGATGACGATCCCAAGAAGCTCGGGCGCACCGTCCTGGGTCTCCCGGTGTTGGGGCATGTTGAATCGCTCCCCGTGCTCTGCCGAAAGGCTGAGATCCAAGAGGTCTTTGTCGCCGTCCCGAGCGCGAGCGGGCCGCAAATGCGCCGCATCCTGGAAATCTGCAAGGACGCGAAAGTCTCTCATAAGAGCCTGCCGGGAATTGGCGAAATCATCGAGGGAAAAGCCACCGTCAAGGCGCTGCGCGACATTAATTACGAAGACTTGTTGAGGCGCGCTCCCGTTGTCCTCGATATGGGAGAAATCCGGAACTACATTGCCGGAAAGACGGTGCTTATTACCGGCGGAGGCGGCTCGATCGCCTCTGAACTCTGCCGCCAGATAATCCGGTTCGAGCCGGGAACACTGATAATCCTGGATTCCTGTGAAAAGAACCTCTTCGAGATCAATATCGCGCTTCGCGATGAATTCAAGTACGCCGGTCACAAGTGCATCCTCGCCTCCGTGCAGGACCAGAAGCTGATGGAACATACATTCAGCACATTTCGGCCCCACGTCGTATTCCACGCCGCCGCGTACAAGCATGTGCCCATGCTGGAGAGAAACCCGTGGGAGGCGGTTTTCAACAATGTGTATGGAACCCAGGTCACGATGGAACTGGCTCTGCGCTACGGTGTCGAGCGTTTCGTGCTGGTCTCCACCGACAAGGCGGTAAAACCGACAAACGTGATGGGGACCACGAAACGTCTCACCGAGTTCATTATGCAGTCTTTCCCGCAGGAGGTTACGCGGTTTATGGCTGTACGGTTCGGCAACGTCGTGGGCTCATCCGGTTCCGTGATACCTCTTTTCCGGAAGCAGATTATGATGGGTGGTCCCGTTACGGTTACCCACCCCGATATGACTCGTTATTTCATGACCATTCCGGAAGCCTCCCAGTTGATTCTTCAGGCGGGTTCCATCGGAAACGGGGGGGAAATCTTCGTTCTGGAAATGGGAACGCCTGTCAAGATCGCCGACATGGCACGAGATCTCATCAGGCTTTCCGGCAAAGAGCCCGATGTGGACATACCGATAAAGTTCTCCGGAATCCGCCCGGGAGAGAAGCTCTATGAGGAACTCATAACGGTAGGCGAGGATGCTATCGCCACCAGGCACCAGAAAATCATGATGCTCAAGACCAACGGACGTTCGGCCTTCAACGGCCAGGGCAGCAGAGAGAATTTCTCCTGCTGGCTGAACCAGCATCTGCAGGAACTTTACCGCGTCTCGAAATACCACGACGCGTGCGGAATCAAACGGAAGTTGAAAGAGATCGTTCGAGAATACGTCCCTCAAGACACGGAATGCGTTTTCCCTCCGGAAGAGCAGCAGCTTCAGCAGGAAAAACCCGAAGCAGCGGAATCCGGAACGACCATCCTGGTGTCCCATCGAGGAGTTCATTCCTAAGACGCATCGCGTAATGCCGCTGTCGATTCATTCTCTTGCGAGGAATTCGCGGTAGCCCCTTTGAGCCGGATGCCTTCCACTGTTGTTTTTTCTGCCAGCATTTCCAATTCGAAAAAGCGGCCCAATGGAATTTCCCTTGCGAGCGCTTTGAAGACGACCGGGAGAACCGGGTGGTTACCGGGGAGGGAGGACTGATGCACTCTGTATTCAGGTCGGCTCACCAATGCAGGACCCGCATCCTCATTGGGTTATTGATGCTGTTTGGGCTCTGGCCCTGCAATGCGAATACCTACGCACTTTCTTCCGTGAACGTCCCGCTTGGCCACTGGTCATACGATGCTCTGGACAAACTGCGGGGGTTCGGGCTCATTCAGTCCGACATATACGATACACGCCCTTATACCCGGCTTGAGACAGCCCGTCTTGTCAAATCGGCTCTGGATCAAACCGAGGGTAAGAAACTTCCGCCCCTCGTCAACCATCTGCTCGACAGGTTCAAAGACGAATTCAAGATGGAGCTTGAGGAAGTAGGTTCCGGGGTCGCCTCGAAGCACTTCCTGAAGCCGCTTCAGGAAGCGCAGATCCAGTACGTCTACGTCGATGGCGAACCGCGCACTTTCACGGTAAATTCTTACCCGAAGGCAGGGTTCGGCATCAATGCGACCGACGGCACGCCCCTTCTGCCCAACAATCAGGGAATCACCTATACCGAACACAACAACTTCTCGCTTCAATTCGCATCGTCAGCCAGGGCATTCTACATTTTGTCAGCGTGGGTGGAACCGATCTTCATTGCGCGGGACAACGCCGGGAACTTCCAATCGAGCGATTACACCGCCGACATCTTCAAAGCGTACGGGAAAATCTCTCCCTGGAACGTGGAATTAGAGGTGGGGCGCGATTCGATCTGGATAGGACAGGGGTATCGCGGAACCCTGCTCTGGAGCAACAATGCAGCTCCTTTCGATATCATCAAGCTTTCAAACCCTCAGCCGGTGATCCTTCCCTGGTATTTCTATTACCTGGGACTCGTTAAATATACGATGTTTTTCGCTCACCTGGAGGAAAACCGGGACTGGCCGAATACGATGCTCGCCGGTTTCCATGTTGCGGCGAAACCGATTCCCACATTCGAAATCGGCCTGAACTGGACATTTCTCTTTAACGGGGACGGCAGGCCCCAGATAACCCCGCTTGATGTAATAAGCACGTTTCGCTTCGGTGAATCCAGGGAAAAGGTCAACGAACTCGGCTCGATCGATGCGCGGCTCCGACTCCCGTTCCTCAATAACGCCGAACTGTATGCCGAATTTGGTGGTGAGGATTCAACCGGTCCCAGGTGGTACGAATTCCTCTTCCGGGATGTCGCCTATCTGGTCGGCGCATATTTCCCGGTGATCTGCAGTGACGGAAAAACAGACCTTCGCATTGAATACGCCAACAACGCCTTTGAAAGAGGCCCGGGGCACGAAGGATTCTGGTACGGTCACACGACGTACACAACAGGTTACACCTATAAGGGAAGAATAATGGGGCACTGGATGGGCCCGGACTCCTCCGATCTCTTCATTCGCTCCACCCATTACTTTACCGACCGTATTCGTGTCGGCATCGACTATGAGAACGTTCAAAGCGGCTTGACACTGAGCGACGAAGTACAACAGATGAATTCCGCCGGAGGAGATGTAACCTACGAGTTCAATCGATGGTTGAGCTTGACGGCCCGTTATGCATACGGACGCATTACCAATTTTAACTTCGTCCAAGGGGATGATCGAAATGATCACCTCTTTATGGCAGGGATGAAGATGAATTTCTAGCACTCGGCAGCTCCCGTTGCGCAACTCAAGAGACGTACGCAAAACTGTCGCCGAGAATCGCCAGCATCTTTACAGCAAAAGTAAAATGCCACCTTCTCGATCGCGGGAAGGAGTTTCGCCGATAGGATGTCTACAGGTTCCTGCCACCCGACAGCTCTGTCGTGCTTTTCCAGGGCACGATCATTAACCCGGCATAACCAGACGCATTTTTCCGGTGCGCCGTCGACACCGTTCCGTTCGCAGAGGAGGATCCCTCCGAAAGAGAACTGAAAACGGTCTTGTCACAGAGGTTTAAGGTGTTTAAAAAAATACTCGTTGTCTGCGAAGGCAACATATGTCGCAGCCCGATGACGGAATACCTGATACGCAATGATCCATCAGCCCTGCAAGCAGGGATTCAAGTTGCCTCAGCCGGTTTGGCGGCTCTCGTTGATCAGCCTGCCGATTCAACAGCCCAAGAACTTATGATGAGCCGGGGAATTGATCTTTCAGCCCATCGCGCTCGCCAGTTAACCCCCAAGCTTCTTCTCGCGGCAGACCTTGTACTCGTTATGGAATCACGACAGCAGCGCGAAATCGAGACCCTCAGCCCTGTATCCCGCGGCAGGGTACAGACCCTCGGCCGCTGGCGTGGCACCGATATTCCCGATCCTTATCGTAAACCACGTGACTTCTATGAAAAGGTCCTCATGCTAATAGAGAATAGTGTCGGTGATTGGAGAACTAAGCTATGGTAGGGAAGCACAAACTATTAGTCCCGGTTCTGGCCCTGGCTCTCGGAGGCTGCTCTCTCGCCCCAGGTCTGCACATCCCCGACAAGAAACTTCAGTATGAAACAAAGGGTGGCACCGGTTGGAGGATTCAGAACGGGAGCTTGGTTTACGCTACCGAACCAAAATTCAAGGTGACCGAAATTGACGGGAAGGTGATCACCTCGCAGGAACAGGAGGAACGCCTTGCAGTCAAGCCCGAAGTGAATCTTGAAAAGAGTCCTGAAGAATTGTCCCGCTACGAGTACCGAGTCGGGCCTCAAGATGTTCTCGCTTTCACGGTTTGGGACCACCCGGAACTTACCTCGCCAACCGCTGCCGCCAATGCCGCATTCACGTCTGCGGTATCGCCTCTGGGCTCAGCCGCTCCCCAGCCCGTTCCAACGGACAATTTCGGTCATCATGTCAGCGCGGACGGCACGATCTTTTTTCCCTATGTCGGGGAGGTCAAGGTTGAAGGACTCACTTTGGAGGAGATCCGCAGAAAGATAGCCGCCGGACTTGCCTCATACATCCCCAAACCTCAGATAGACGTTAGAGTCTCGGCGTACCGCAGCAAGAAGGTCTTTGTCACGGGGGAAGTGAAAAACCCTACCACCGTCTACATCACGAACACCCCCATCACCGTTACGGACGCCATAACCGCTGCCCAGGGCTACTCGCCCGAGGCTGACTTGCGAAAAGTGAGGCTTACCCGGGGAGACCAGAGCTTTGTTCTCAATCTGGTTGCCCTCTACGATGACGGAGACATATCCCAGAACTGGGTGCTGCAAAACGGAGACATCCTGAACGTTTCCGATCGCAAGGACAGCAAAGTCTTCATCATGGGCGAAGTCAAAAAGCCCGACGTGCTTTTCATGCGGAAGGGACGGATGAGCCTTTCGGAATCCATAGGCCTTGCCGGCGGACTCGACCAGGCAAGCGTGAACGCCAAACGGGTTTTCGTTATCCGGGGTCTGAATCAGAATCCAGATTTCCCACCCTCCATTTATCATCTCGATCTTTCGCGGCCGGATGCACTGCTGCTCTCGACGCGCTTCGAACTCAAGCCGCTCGATATTGTCTATGTATCCACCGCCGAAGTCGCTCGTTTGGGCCGCGTCTTGGCACAGATCATTCCAACTGTGCAAACACTAACCTCGGGACTCTATTGGATTACCCAATGAAAACATATCCTCTCAAAGATCAAGCCTCGTTGCCTGATGACGAGGAACCGGCAAGAACCAAGAACATGCATGACGGTCTTCAGAAGCTCTCCTTTGAAGATAGTCGCTTCGGCAGCAACAACCGGTCCGACACCGCGGAGAGGAAACCATTGAATGGCGAGCGGTCCGCCGTCGACAGTTTTGAGAGTGAAAATTTTTTGAGAGAGAAGGTAACATTCTTCCTCCAGAACCGTCTTACCATCCTGGCTGTGACACTGCTGGTATTCCTCGCGGGTGTTTCCTATGCGTTTTTGGCTACTCCAATTTATCGCTCTGACGCGATTATTCAGGTGGAAAAGCGCGAGGGAAAACTCAAAGGGATTTCAGAACTCTCCGACCTGCTCAACAGTTCCAACAATTCCACAGACGCGGAAATCGCGATCCTTAGCTCGCGAGCGGTCCTCGGGCAGGTCGTGAAAGAGTTGAATCTTGAACTATCAGCGACTCCCGTGCGGTTTCCGGTGATCGGCGGCGCGGTTTCCCGCTGGTACAAGGGCGAGGGGCCTGCTGAACCTTTCCTTGGCCTTACGTCCTACGGATGGGGCGGCGAACAGATCCAACTTGAAAATCTCGTGGTTCCAAAGGATTTTTTGGGCCATCCTTTGACACTGGTCGCGAATGCCAATGGAGGCTATAAGGTTTTCGATCCCGACGGTCGGCTCCTGCTGGAAGGCCGAGTTGGAGAGCTAGCGGCCGGCAACGATGTCAAGGTGCTGGTGACCGCTCTGGCAGCTCGCCCAGGGACCCGTTTCCGACTTGCACGAAAAAGCCAGGAACAGGCTATCATTCGCCTCCAGAAGCAGGTACGCATCACTGAGAAGAAGAGAAACTCGGGAATAATCGGCGTCACCCTCGATGGGAGCGATCCCAAGATGGCGGCCAAGATCATCAACACCGTTATTGAAACCTACGTTCGTCTGGACATCGAGCGGCGGTCCGAGGAAAGCCGTAAAATGCTCGATTTTCTAACTGCCCAACTCCCGCGCATCAGCGGCGAGTTGAAGAGCTTCGAATCTGAACTGACCGACTACCGATCGAACACCGGCAGTCTCGGCATAACCCTTGAGGGAAAAGCCTTCCTTGATGTCGCCTCAAAGTTGGAAGAGCAACTCTCTTTGCTTCGCCTTCAGAAAGCCGAACTCGAGCAGAAGTTTACCGGAAATCATCCGACGCTGATAGCCGTTTCAAAGAAAGTCGCCGAGCTGAATGCCGAGAGGAAAAGACTCATTGCGAGAATCAAGACCCTTCCATCGACGGAACTGCCGGCGGTTCAGCTGGAACGTGATTCTCGGGTGGCAAACGGCATCTATGTCCAACTGCTGAATAGAATCCAGGAACTTTCCGTGGCGAAAGCCGGCACTCTCGGCAACGTACACATCATTGACTCGGCTGAAAGTCCTTCACAGCCTGTCAAACCCGAGAAAATCAACACCGCGATTCTGTCCCTTATGCTTGGCGCGGTCCTCGGCATCGGAGTGGCCTTCATTCGCCGTTCTCTCGTAAAGGGTATTGAGGATCCCAACGAAATCGAGCGCAGGCTCGGGGTTCCTGTTTACTGCACCATTCCGCACAGCGAGCAACAGGTCCGTGCAAGCAAAAACAGGCGGCGCGGCGACTCAAAACACGATCTTCTCAGCGCCGCATACCCCCAGGATCCCGCCATCGAAAGCATACGGAGTCTGCGAACCAGTCTGCAGTTCGCTCTAATGGACGCTCCCAATAACATCATCACCATTACGGGCCCAAGCCCTGGAATCGGCAAGAGTTTCGTTTCGGCCAATCTGACCGCCAGTCTTGCCGAGGGAGGGCAGAGAATTCTGTTGATCGATGCGGACATGAGAAAAGGACATCTGCACGATCTGTTCGGTTTCAAACGGGCACATGGTCTGTCGGAGCTGATCTCTCACGAAGTTACACTGGAGAAGGCCATCCATAAGGACATAATGCCCGGAATGGACTTCATTGGCGCCGGAATCGTCCCGCCGAATCCTTCCGAGCTGTTGATGAGCGACCGCTATCGCGATCTCATTTCCACGCTCTCGAAGCAATACGATATCGTGCTGGTCGATACTCCGCCAATATTGGCTGTAACTGACGCAAGTCTGGTCGCACGCTTCTCAGGCACCTGTTTTCTCATAATCGGCTACGGCCGCCACCAACTCCGTGAAATCGATCTCGCATTAAAACGGCTTGATCAGGCACAGCGCAAAGTCCAGGGAATAGTCGTCAACAATTTTCCAACACGATATGGAAAGTATCAAGGCTACCATTATCAGTACAAGTACTAGTGTGGAATTGTATGAATTCTCCCCCGAGGGGGCACAACAAATGAACACCTTCCAGCATTCGAACTGACCCGCCAAATGAGCCCGGTTAATCCTGTCCGCCTTCTCAGTTATCGGTCAGTGGCGTGGGAAAAGCCTTGACCTTGAACTGTTGCCTGGCGGACAGCAATTCGTGGTTTCTACGTCAGTCGCCCGCGGACACCCTCGTGACCTCTCTTGATGAGAAGTGGAGAATTCGGCGCTCGATCTAAATTAACCTTGCACCGTTGCGGCCAAAACCAGCACGGTGGCAACCAATGCTTATGCATGCGTGCGACTGCCTGCCTGTTAGCTCTTCCCGCCCTCCATCAGAATGCTGCAGAGTGGTGCCGCGTCGATTACCATACCCGGCGGAACTGCTTGGCTTCCCAAACAACACCTTTGCACGGCAGCATCCCTTGCAGGCCGCTTCATTAGGACAGCGTTCGACATTATTGCTCACGGCGCACCAAAGGGCATGATGGAATCGGTGTCAGAAGGAAAAACCCTGCCGTTCTCATGCAGGGGATTTACTTCATCATCAGGAGAATTCGTAACTTTCACACATCAAAATCGTAGGGATTGCCGGGGCACCTGGGAGGCGAATTCCGAGTACTCTCCACCGCCAGCCGGCTATCAATCAGAGATACTTCAGACAACACTATCAGAAGAAAAGCTTATGGCAGAATCCAAACATACGAAAAAGGGTGAACCTTCGGGTTCCAAGACCGCGTTGATAACAGGCATTACAGGCCAGGATGGGGCGTATCTGGCCGAGTTCCTGCTTGGCAAGGGCTACGTAGTTCATGGTATCAAGAGACGCGCTTCACTTCTGAATACGCAAAGGATCGATCACCTCTATCAGGACCCGCATGTCGATAGCCGAAATTTCGTGCTGCATTATGGAGATCTCACGGATTCGACAAACCTCATAAGAATTATGCAGGAAGTCCAACCCGATGAAATATACAATCTCGGCGCCCAAAGCCATGTGAAAGTGTCCTTCGAGTCACCGGAATACACCGCCAACAGTGATGCCCTGGGCACATTGCGCCTCCTTGAGGCCATGCGCATCCTGGGGTTGGAAAAGAAGGCACGTTTCTATCAGGCTTCCACCTCCGAGCTGTACGGGAAGATCGTTGAGTCGCCTCAAACGGAGCGCACCCCCTTTTATCCCAGGTCACCTTATGGAGTCGCCAAGCTGTACGCATACTGGATAACGCTGAATTATCGCGAGGCTTACGGCTTTTATGCCTGCAACGGGATTCTTTTCAACCACGAGTCGCCCCTGCGTGGCGAGACTTTCGTAACCAGGAAGATTACGAGAGCCGTTGCTCGAATCGCTCTCGGATTGCAGGACGCACTTTACCTGGGAAACCTCAACTCGAAAAGAGACTGGGGACATGCGCGCGATTACGTGCGCGCTCAGTGGATGATCCTGCAGCAGGACGAACCGGACGATTACATCATCGCAACGGGTGAGCAGTACTCTGTTCGCGAGTTCTGCGAAAGAGCATTCCAGGAGTGTGGGATCGAATTGGAATGGCAGGGCCACGGAGTGGACGAACAGGGTGTAATTTCAGCCATTCGCACCACCGGGCTGCTGGAAAGATACGCCCAGCATTGCGTTTCCGCTTTGAAGCCAGGTACCATTGCAGTGTCAGTGGATCCGGCGTACTTCAGGCCGACAGAGGTGGAGACTTTGCTTGGGGACGCCTCGAAGAGCCGCGCAAAGCTCGGCTGGAAACCCGAGATCTCCTTCAATGAGCTGCTTGAGGAAATGGTTGCCCACGATCTTAAGGAAGCCGTTGCCGAAGCGATGTGCAAAAAGAATGGCCTCTGCTATGCTTCTGCCTGGGCCTGACCTGATTCACTGCTTTCCGCCCGGTAGAGGGCGCACCGCGCTCCAGTCCGACCTTGCGTATTCGAATCCTGGGCACTCAATCCCTCCGGAATGGTTCCCATGCGGAGTGCGCTACAATTCAATGCCATGGCCCGGGAAAAGCTTCTCTTTGAGGCCGCAGTTCCAAAGGGCTTGCCCTCACGCATTTCCCCTTCTCCTTGGGGCCGTGCCCCCGAGCAAATCATCTCGTCGCACAGACGCCTTTGGCCTGGTAACTCGATAACCGTCGATCTTCTTCGTTCACTTTCTGCAGAGGTTTCGCAAATTGAGTAATTCCGCTGAGCCTTGTTTTGAGCAACGGAACATGATACGGGTGGAGATCGTTACGCCCGTGCATAACCGCAAGGCTTTCACCCTAAGATGTCTTAAGAGCCTGTCGGAGATCAACAAAAGCGGTTTGGATATACACGTCATTGTCGTAGATGATGGCTCCACCGACGGTACGGGGGATGAAATCCGTCGCAATTATCCCGACGTGCAGATCGTAAACGGCGATGGAAATCTATGGTACGCGGGGGGGACAAATCGCGGTATTGAGGCCGCATTAAAAAGAAATCCCGATTATATCCTGGCGATCAATGATGATTCGGAATTCCACCCGGAATTCCTGCAGCGTATGATCAAGTGCTCGCAGCAAAATACGCGCTCGGTTGTCGGTGCCCTTCTCCTGCTGCGAGACGACCCTGACAAGGTCTTTGCCGTTGCTCCAAAGTGGCAGACCTGGTATGGGGGGTGGCGTCAATTCCGTCATCTGACAGTTGATACTGTGCCCCAAAAGCCGTGGCAGGTCGAAACCATCGCCGGGAATTGCGTATTATACCCGAAGCAGGTTATTCAGGAAGTTGGCCTTATGGACGAGAGGCATTTTCTTCTCTATGCCGACGTAGAGTATCT
>JAJFVB010000054.1 GCA_021372055.1 Desulfobacteraceae bacterium
TTCTTTCCCTCTCCTTCTATGTCCTGATAGGCACGCTCAGGTCGGACCCGAGCGGGAACGAAGCGGCCCTCAAGTATTTCATCATGGGATCGGTTGCGAGCGCTTTTCTCCTGTTTGGCCTGGCATTGCTGTTTGCCGCGACGGGAACGCTCGACATTGCGCAAAGCCTCGGACCGGCCGTCGACGCGGGCAATGCCGGTCCGGCTCTTCTCGCTCTTGCCCTGATAGGAGTGGGGATTCTCTTCAAGGTCTCCATCGTGCCGTTTCACCTGTGGACGCCCGATGTCTACCAGGGTGCTCCGGCCCCGGTTACCGCCTTCTTGTCCACGGGGTCGAAGGTGGCCCTATTTGCGGCTCTGCTGCGGTTTTGCCTCGCAATAAACGGGGATTTGTTCGCCGAAATCGCGCCCGTGCTCTGGGTCCTTGCCGCCGCGACCATGATCGTCGGCAATGTGACCGCGTTGAGCCAGAACAACCTCAAGAGGCTTCTCGCCTATTCCTCGATTTCGCAGATGGGCTATGTGCTGATGGCCCTCATCACGGTGAAGCAAAACGGTGCGCCTGCCGTCGCGTTCTATCTCAGCGTTTACGCGATCATGGACCTGGGGGCCTTCGGGACGGTTGCGCTGCTGTCGCCCGAAAAATCCGAACTGGACGCGATCGGAGATTACCGCGGACTGGGATACCCGCATCCCTGGACGTGCGCTCTTCTGGCCGTTAGCCTCCTTTCCCTTGCCGGCCTTCCTCCCACGGCGGGATTCATAGGCAAGATCCTTGTTTTCAAGGCCGCCCTTCAGGCCGGATATACCGTTCTGGCAATCATCGGCATAGTCACCGCGATCGTTTCCGTCTTTTTCTACCTGAATGTCGTGGTGACGCTTTTCATGCGTTCGGCCGAAGGCCGGGTCGACACGACGGCGCCGGGCCGGTTCGGGTCGGCCCTGAGTGGATGCATACTCGCCCTGGTCATCATCCTCGGAGTACTTCCTTCGCCTCTTCTCGCCCTCATCGAGGGGATCTTGAGTACGCTGACGGGCTGAGAACCGCCGTCGCCGGCAATGCCTCGGCGCAGGAACCGCGTTCGATCCGGCCCAAGCCTTTGAAGTGCGGCGGGATTTCTCGAATTGCATTCGGTTCCTCCTCCATCTATTATAGTTCCGCCACAACTGCGCTGCCCATTTTGGCGCTTGCGGCGGAAATCCCGAGGGGGCGCGGGGGAAATCATTTCCCCCGCTCTCTTCCATTAGTTCCAGCTTGAACGCAATTTGGCCTGATACGGGGAGGAGTGCATCATGCAGCTTGCCGGAATGGATGTTTCCCTTGCGGGATTTGAGCAGGTGGTGGAACAACGGTTGCGCAGCCTCGAAGAGACGAAGTTCGGGGCCAGGCTCTGGGACAGGGACCCGACAATCTGGAAAACCGAAGCCCGGGACAAGGAACTGATCTCCAATTCCCTCGGGTGGCTTTACTCGCCGGAGAAGATGAAGACCGGCGCGCGGGCGCTTTCGGATTTCGCCGCCGATCTCGGCCGCGCGGGCTTTCGGCACGTCTTGCACATGGGTATGGGCGGAAGCAGCCTGGCCCCGCTCGTCTTTCACCAGACGTTCGGGAAGAACGCGCCCGGGCTGCCGGTAACCGTGCTCGACTCGACGGACCCGGCGACCGTCGTCCGGCTCGAACGGTCCCTGCCGCTTGCCAAGACCTTTTTCATCGAAGCGAGCAAGTCCGGAACGACCGCGGAAAGCCGGTCTTTCGGAGAGTATTTTTATGAGCGCGTAAAGAGTATCAAGGGAGCTTCGGCGGGCGAAAACTTCGCCGTGATCACCGACCCGGGTTCCATGCTGGAGGGCCTCGCCGCAGAGCGTTCGTACCGGAAGACATTTCTAAATTTTTCCGATATCGGCGGACGCTATTCGGCGCTGTCCTATTTCGGCCTTGTGCCCGCGGCCCTGATGGGAATCGACCTGAGCGAACTGCTCGCGAGGTCCCAGCGCATGGTCAGGGCCTGCCGCACGATGCTCCTTACGGAAAATCCCGGCGTGGCGCTCGGGGCCGTCATGGGGGAACTGGCCCTGAAAGGGCGGAACAAGCTGACCTTCCTCCTGCCCGCCCCCATCGCTTCGTTTGGCATGTGGCTCGAGCAGCTTATCGCCGAAAGCACGGGCAAGGACGGCATGGGCATTGTCCCCATTGCGGGAGAGTTTGCCGGAATGCCGGACCGGTACGGGAAGGACAGGCTTTTTGTCGAATTCCGGATTGTGGGCGAACCGGACGGCGCGGTCGAAGCAAGAGCGGAGGCGCTACGCAAGGCGGGGCAGCCCGTGGTGGTCGTCCCCATGCGGGACAGGCTCGATCTCGGAGAGCAGTTTCTCCTCTGGGAAGTGGCCACGGCCGCGGCAGGGGCCGTACTGGGCATAAATCCCTTCGATCAGCCGAATGTCCAGGCGACAAAGTCGTTTACGAACAAGATACTTGAAGCGGTGCGGCGCGAGGGCAGGGTGCCCGAGGCCCCGATGGAGATGGCCGAAGGACCGCTACGGCTCTACGTCGCAGGCGGCGCAACGACGGTTCCGCAGGCGTTTTCGATGTTTTTCGCGGAGGCCGCCGAAACGGACTATGCGGCCCTTCTCGCCTACCTGACGGAAAGCGGGGAGACTGACGGAAGTCTGCAGCGAATCCGGACTCTGGTGCGCGACCGGACGCTCATGGCGACGACTTCGGACTACGGGCCGCGCTATCTCCATTCGACCGGGCAACTCCACAAGGGCGGGCCGAACACGGGCCTCTTCCTTCTCATCACCTCGGATTACGAGGACAAGGCTGTTATCCCCGGTCAGCCCTATACCTTCGGCATGCTCATGCGCGCGCAGGCGCTCGGCGATTTCGAAGCGCTTCGCAAGAACAGAAGAAGAGTGCTGCGCGTGCACATCACGGGCGAGACGGCGGCGGGGCTGGCCGCGCTTGAAGACGTCATCGGGCGGGTTCTCCCGGCCAGGAAAAGTTGAGGAAGGCTAAGATGAACAAACTTTCGGCGTCCATCCTTTCGGCGGACTTCGGCAGGCTGGCCGAAGAAGTGCGGGCGGTCGAAGCCGCCGGAACGGACTGGATCCATGTCGATGTCATGGACGGCAGTTTCGTCCCCAACATAACCATCGGACCGCCCGTTGTGCGGGCGATTCGCGGTGCTACCGGGCTGCCTCTGGACGTGCACCTGATGATCGATAACCCCGGGCGCTATCTCAAGCAATTTGTGGATGCCGGGGCCGAATGGCTTGGCGTTCACGCGGAGGCCTGCACCCACCTGCACCGGGTGGTCCAGAACATACGGGAACTCGGTGCGAGGCCCGTCGTCGCGTTGAATCCGGCGACTCCGCTCTCGGCGGTCGAGGAGATACTGCCGGACGTCGACATGGTGCTGCTCATGACCGTGAATCCGGGATTCGGCGGCCAGAATTTCATCCGGGGCACTCTGCCCAAGATCCGCAGGTGCCGGAAGATGATCGACGATGGCGGACTTTCCACGCTTCTGCAGGTGGACGGCGGCGTAAACGAGAAGACCGTCGGGGAACTCAGCGCCGCGGGGGTGGATGTTTTCGTGGCTGGATCGGCCGTGTTCCGGGGCGGGTATGAGGAAAACATCCGAAAGCTGAAAGCGGGGATGAAAACCGGGTAAAGACGGTGTGCCGGGGTTGTATCGCTAAATCGGCAACTTAAGGGAGGCTCCGGCGCTTGCGGCCTGGCCAACGGCCCGCCGGAAGCGGCAAAATGAGCAGCGCAGCTGCGTGTGGGGTGTGGGGAGCAGGCTCCCCACGGTCTGAAAGCCTGGTATCATCTTGAACGCTCATTGGTATGAAGTCGAAAATCCTGCCCTCCCTCAGACTTTGATCTGGAGCTCTTCCAGCATCTTGTCGACGAAGTCGAGAATGTATTCGCGCTGCCTGTGGTCTGCGTAGGCGATGCAGTTACAGCGAAGGATTCGTCTCGTGCGGATAAGCAGTTCGAAGTCGACCCTGCTCATCGAAAGATTTACGGCAAAGCAGAAGGGATGGCACCCCGTGTGCTCTTTTTGGATGGGCGAGTAGAGCTCTTCGGGAAGCTGCATCCAGAAGATGTCGTCAAATACCGCGGATTCGGCATTTTCCTTCAAAAATTCCAGGATCTTCGAGTAGTCTTCCTCGCGAAGCTGGTCGATCACGTATTGTTTCACGGTTTTGCCTCCATTGCCGGTGCCGGCGGCGCGGGTTCAGCGGGCTCTGCCCCGCTGCTGAAGATGGCTGAGCGAGGCCATGATGAAAAATGAGAGCAGGAGCAAAATGATACTGAGCCCTGCGGCCAATTCGAATTTTCCCTTGGAGACTTCAAGAACGGTTGCGGTTGTGAGGACGCGGGTGTAGCCGCGTACGTTGCCGCCCACCATCATCGATGCTCCCACCTCGGAAATCACCCCGCCGAAACCGGCGATGATGGCGGCTAGAATGCCAAGCCGCGATTCCCAGAGGAGCAGCAGGACGAACTGGATGCGGGTCGCTCCCAAAGCGAGGATCTGAAGCCTGAGCTTCGGGTTGATCGATTGCACGGCCGCGAGGGTGAACCCCGCCACGATGGGCGAGGCAATGACCGCCTGTGCGATGATCATCGCCATGGGCGTGTAGAGAAGACCGAGCATCCCGAGCGGCCCATAGCGCATCAGCAGCAGCCAGGTTACGAACCCGACGACGACCGGCGGGAGCCCCATGCCGAAATTGATCACGCTCACGATGAAACCTCGGCCCCAAAATTTCGTGAGTGCGAGAAAGGTCCCCACCGGGATCCCGATTATGATGCTGACCACCGTGGCTATGCCCGACACCTGCAGCGTCCGCATGGTGATATCCAGGACGTCAGGGTCGAGAGTGAGGATCAGCCTGAATGCTTCCAGAAAACCGCTGGCGATTGTATCCATGGCAGCCTTGATCCTTGGGTCAAACCGGGAAGGTGAATCGAATCCCGTCGATTTGCGTCTCGAAGCACGCGGAAAATCGAGAAGAGAGACGTCTATTAGAATTGTTTAGGGCGGAATAATCAACCTTTTTTGCTCTCCGGGGGGCTCGGCTCCCTGCGGGGGGCGCGCGGATCAACATAATAGGATTGACATATTCTCCTGTTGCTCATATAGGTTCCGTTACCGTATCCAGATCGTCTTTAGGATTGCGCCGATTCGATTGGCCTAGTGCGGCAGCGTGAATTTTTCATCCGAATGAATCATTTTCAATCAAAAATTGATCGCTTAGATTGACATGAGTACACTGGATGGCAAGTATAGTAATATCCGGAAGCGGGGAGCCTGATATCGCAATAAATTACCGTTTACAGTCGGTGCTGAAGCATGTGTATGTAAACATGCCGTACCGAAATTTGCCTCAATTTCTGAATCTGATCCTCGAACACGGCATCAATATAGAGATCGGACTGAGTGCGGAAGACCTTGAGAATGTTCCCCTTGACGAAATCGGGGGGAAGGTTGAACTCATTCGACAAAGAGGTTGCCGATTCACGTTTCACGGTCCTTTCTGGGACCTGTGCCCTGGAAGCGTCGATCCCGGAATCAGGAGGATTTCCGGCGCGCGGCTGCGCCGGCTCTTCGAGGTGGCCGAGGACATTCGCCCGGATCAGATCGTCTGCCATACGGGGTTCGATCCGAGGCACCACAGGGGGCATCGGGCGACTTCCATCGCAAACAGCCTTACCCTTTGGGAGCCTCTGGCGGCTGAAGCGGAGAGGCTCAATACGCGACTTTTGCTTGAAAATGTCTGGGAAGAAGGTCCGGACTGGCATAAGGAGTTGTTCGAGAAGGTGAATTCTCCCTTTTTCGGGTTTTGCCTGGACACGGGGCACCAGCACGCGTTCTCCTCGACACCGCTCCGGGTCTGGCTTGAGGTGCTTTATCCATACCTCGGGGAAATCCACCTGCACGATAACGACGGAAGTTTCGATCACCATCTGCCGGTCGGGATGGGCAGCATTGATTTCGATTATCTTTTCGGTTTCCTGCGGGAGAGAAAAATCTTTCCCCTTTTGACGGTGGAGCCGCACACGGAAGAGCACTTGTACTCCACGCTGGCAGGTTTGGCTGAAAACGGTCCGTTTCGCGAGTTTTGCGAAGCGGGTGGAGAAGTTGACTCTTAGATCGGAAGGATACCGCCATGGCGGTAGTGGAGCTCAGTATTGTTCCCATCGGGGTCGAGAGCACCAGCCTCAGTTCGTACGTGGCGCAAGCCATACGGATGCTGAGAGCAAGTCCGCTCCAGTTCGAACTGACGGCCATGGGCACAATCATTACCGGTGACCTGGACGAGATACTCAAGACGATACGGGAAATGCACGAGAGTTTCTTTGCTGCGGGTCTCAAGCGCGTGATTACGCAAATCAAGATTGATGACCGGCGTGACAAGGTTGGAAGCGCGGAACAAAAGGTCAAATCGGTTCTGGGCAAGCTGAACCAGGGCTGATCTTTTCGGAGGAATAAAGTGGCACTGAAAGATTTGGCGGAATTTCTTATCAAATCTCTTGCGGACCATCCGGAAAAAGTGGAACTCTCGGAGAAGGAAGAGGATGACACCGTACTGATCGAACTTAAAATATCTCCTGACGATCTGGGCAAAATCATCGGTAAGAACGGCAATACGATAAATGCTATACGTACCGTTCTACAGACCGCCGCTTCGAGCCATAAGAAGCGTGCCAGGCTGGAAGTGGTCGGGCAGGAGGAAATACCGGAGGAAGACCAGAACGAAGAGTAGCCCTTGAAGACGTGAGAATAGTTCCATGGATTTTTGAAGATGGAGGGATCAACCACATGCCTATACTAGCCCAGGGACTGCCCGCCGAAGAACTGCGCGCTCATTTCGAATCCGACCTGCTCCCACTCGATACCACCGCCGCGTTGGAGGAATCCGAGGAAAAAGTTGTAGGGCAGGACCGCGCAATCGATGCCATCAAGTTCGGGATGGGAATGAAGGAGTCCGGCTACAATATCTTTATCGCCGGGCCTTCGAAGGCTGGCCTTACCTATACCGCGCGGACTTTCATCGAAGAGCAGGCAAAGCAGGAGCCGACTCCGCCCGACTGGTGTTATGTCTTCAATTTCAAGGAGCAGGACAAGCCCAAATGCCTCAAGATTTCCGCGGGCACCGGGAAACTGCTCAAGAAGGATATGAACGAGTTTGTCGACACGCTTCAGGCCAAGATCCCCGAGGTGTTCGACAGCGATGACTACCGCGCCAAAGAGGGCGAGGTGCATCAGGCGTTCGAAAAGCGCAGGCGCGAATACATCGACGAGCTTTCGCAGGAGGCGCGTGAGCAGGGCTTTATCCTTCAGTTCTCGCAGGTGGGAATGGTGATCATTCCGGCGAACAAGGAAGGCGAGCCGATGACACAGGAGGACTTGCGCCACCTGAGCGAAGAGGAGCGCCAGGATCTCCGCACCAAGAGCGACGAACTCCACGAGAGGATGAAGGATACCATCAAGAGGATCCGCGAGGCGGAAAACGAATTCAAGGAAAAGCATACCAAGCTGGATAACGAGATCGCCCTTTTTGTCGTCGGTCAACTGATGGATTCCTACGAGGACAAGTACAAGGACGATCAGCAGGTCCTGGAATACCTGAAAGAAGTCCAGGATGACATCCTGGAGAACATCGACGATTTCAAGAAAAAGCAGGAAGCCGTCCAGCAGATGCCCGGACAGCAGGCGGGCCCGTTTCCGATGCCTCCCAAGGAGGCCAATTTCCGGAAATACGATGTCAACGTTCTGATCGACAACTCAGAGACCACGGGGGCTCCCGTTGTCATTGAATCCAACCCGGCATATCCGAACCTGTTCGGCTCGATAGAACGCCAGGCGTGGTTCGGGGCGCTTTTTACCGACCACACCATGATCAAGCCGGGGGCCCTGCATAAGGCAAACGGCGGTTATCTGGTCATGAAAGCGCTCGATCTTCTCAAATGGTTCATCTCCTACGAGGCCCTGAAGCGGGCGCTCAGGGACGGAGAGGTGAGGATCGAGGATCTCGGCGAACTCTACGGAATCTTCAGCACGCGCACGATCCGCCCCGAGCCCATTCCGCTCAATGTTAAAATCGTGCTCACGGGCGACCCGTACATCTACCAGTTGCTCTACAGCCTTGATGACCGCTTCCAGAAGCTTTTCAAAGTCAAGGCCCATATGGACGACCAGATGGACCGGAAGCCGGACCGGGTCCTCGAATGCGCGCGGATGATTTCCCGCTACTGCCGGGATCACAAGATACGCCACCTGGACAGGTCCGGTATCGCGAGAGTCCTCGAGTACAGCGTGGAGCTGACCGAAGACAGGGATAAGCTGAGCCTGGAGATGGGGACCATAACGGACCTTTTGCGTGAGGCAAATTACTTTGCCGGTCTCGAAGGCTCCGAGATGGTTAGCCGGGCCCATGTCGAGCAGGCGATCAAGAAGCGCATCTACCGGGCCAGCCTCATCGAAGACCGGGTAAAGGAAATAATGGAAAAGGACATCATCTGGGTTGAGACCACAGGTGAGAAGGTGGGGCAGGTAAACGGCCTGGCGGTTCTTATGACCGGCGACCACGTGTTCGGAAGGCCGAACCGGATCACGGCCACAGTCTCGGTGGGACGCGAAGGAACGGTTTCGATCGATCGCGAATCGAAGATGAGCGGGAGCACCCACACAAAGGGCCTTATGATCCTGACGAGTCTGTTTCGGGAACGCTTTGCCCACAATAAGCCGATTTCTTTCACCGCATCCCTGTGCTTCGAGCAGAGCTACGGGATGATAGACGGCGACTCCGCGTCGAGCACCGAGTACTATGTGCTTGTGAGCGCGATCGGCGAGGTTCCGATCAAACAGGGAATCGCCGTCACGGGTTCGGTCAGCCAGAAGGGTGAAGTCCAGCCGATCGGCGGCGTCAATCACAAGATCAAAGGGTTCTTCGACATCTGCAAGACCAAGGGGTTGACCGGGGATCAGGGGGTAATGATCCCGGAGAAGAACATCCGCAATCTGATGCTCGATCAGGAAGTCGTCGATGCGGTTGCCGAGGGCAAGTTCCACATCTGGCCCGTTTC
>JAJFVB010000067.1 GCA_021372055.1 Desulfobacteraceae bacterium
TACGGGGGGATTGTCTCCGTCATCGACGCGGATTGTGCCGACGCCCCCTCGGGATTTCTGCCGCGGCCTTACGCGCACGCGCCAAAATGAGCAGCGCAGCTGCGTGTGGGGTGTGGGGAGCAAGCTCCCCACGGTTTGAAAGCCTGGTATCGTCTTGGATGTTCATTGGTATGATGGCATCCCGGCCTCTAGCGTCCCCCGGCCCGAGCGAGCGCCGATTGCAGGTCGTTTTGAAATTGTTGTTCGATTTCCTTTCGCCTTCCCGCGCGCTTTTCGTCAAAGCGAAGGTTGGGAATGACGGCACTGCCGGTGATCCCCTTTTGAAACAACCTGTCGACCATTCGTTCCATTGCGCCAAGATCCTCGCCGTCGAGGGCTTTCCGGTATCCGTCCAGGACCGCCGAAATCTGCGAGATATCCGCATTGAGCCCAAAGCGGAGCAGATCGAGGATCATGCGGTTGTCCCCGGCGGGGTCGATTCTGCGAGCCGCCTCGGCAATCGCCAGGCCGACGTTCCCGGCGCTTCTCTCCATTGCGTTGAATTCCTGCGCGAATTTGTCCAGGTCGATCCCGCCGTCGAGAAACTGCAGGATCAGGCGGTTTACGGCCGCCTTGAACTCCGATGCAGCCTGCTCCCGCCTGTCTTCCTCACTCATGGTCAGGTGGCGGGTTCTTTCCATAATGAGATCGATTGTGCTCTTTATCTCCGCCATGGTGCACCAATTCCCGCGCTAATGAAGCGGTTTGCCTTTCGACTGAAGTCCGAAACGGTACCCGGCGTCAAAGGCTCTCAGGTTGGCTTCGACCAGCTTGGACGGGAGGATTCTCGCCAGGGCTCCTTTCCAGCTTTCCTGGGATACCGGCAGAAGCCCCGTTCCGGCCAGAACTCCGATCATGACAACATTTGCGCTGCGTTTGGCATTCGCTTCCGCGGCGAGCGCATCCGCGTCCACCCTTATGAGGCGGGCCACATGAAGTGCAATGGTTTCATACAGTGCGCCGGGGGCGGGGTACGTCGCCTGCCCGGTGGTGACCGTGAACGGCAGGACGGGTGTCGTGCCGGTTATGAGAATGGTCTTCGGATTGCATTTCGGGAGCGCGCGCGCCGCTTCAACGGGTTCAAACGCGATCACGATATTGGCTTCGCCGTCGGAAATGGTCGGGCTGGAAGCTTCGCCGAGAACCACCGAAGATTCCACGACGCCGCCGCGCTGGGCCATGCCGTGAATCTCGCTCATCAGAACGGGGATGTTTTCTTCGAGGGCCGCTTCGCCCACGAGCCGCGTGGCAAGGAGCGTCCCTTGTCCGCCGACTCCGGTAAAAAATATGCGCAAGGATATATCAGCCTTTCCCATCGGTAGAATCTTTCTCTTTCAGGAAATCCGTTTTGGTTTGATCGCATCGCAAATCTGAGAGCAGACACTGCAGCCGATGCACAGATTCTCGTCGATCCGCACTGCACGCTTTTCCCCGGAGGTGTCGACCGCGAAAGCCGGACATCCAAGCTCTTTCATGCATTTGCCGCAGGTATCGTCACATGAGCCGTCGGACTGGAAGACGATCTTCTTGGTCTTCTTCAGGATCCGGTTTTCGAAAAGAGGGCAGGGGCTCTTGGAGATGAGCACCGACACGCCGGTCTTGCCCATGTTCGCCTTCAGTTCCTGCAACACCTTCTGCGTTTTTTTGACCTGCAGCGGATTCACCGTTTCGACCACGTTAACTCCGCATCCGCGGACCAGCTTTTCGATGCTGACCTTGGGCTCGATCCTGCCCTGCGGCGTGAGTTCGACTCCGGGATGAGGCTGGTGACCCGTCATGGCGGTCGTGCCGTTGTCCAGGATAACGAGCAGGAAACGGTGATTGTTCGCAACGGCGTTGATCAGCCCGGTTATTCCGGCGTGGAAAAAGGTGGAATCCCCGATGAAAGCCACCACGGGAGAATCGAGAACGGTGCTGAAACCGCCGGCCGTGGATACGCCCGAACCCATGCAGATGAGAAAGTCCGCCGCCTTGAGAGGGGGAAGAATCCCGAGCGTGTAGCATCCGATATCGGTGGGGTAGATGGCTTCTTCGCCGAAAACCTGCTTCACCGAATAGTAGGTTGCCCTGTGCGGACAGCCGGGGCAGAGATTGGGCGGCCGCTGCGGAAGCTGCGGCGCAGCCGTCACTGCGGGCTCTTGGAAGGGGATTTCGAAAAATGTGGATATGGCCCGCTTGACCTTCACGGGATCGAGTTCAAATTCGCGCGGGACAAGCCCCTCGCCTTTCCCGGCGATTAAGGTGGAAATCCCCATCGTCTGTGCCGTGAGCCTTGCGCCCTCTTCGACGAATGGTTCGATTTCTTCGACGACGAGAGCTTTTTTCACGCTCCGGAGAAACTCGCCGATGAGAGCCTGAGGCTGAGGGTAGCTGAACCCGAGTTTGAGAATCCTGACCCTGTCCTCAAGCCCCATGCTGCGAACCGCATCCCTTACGTGCAGGTAGGAGACGCCGCTCGTGATGATTCCCAATTCGCCCCGGCCGGTCGAGAAATTAAGCGGACTCCCGTTGGATTCCGCTCTCAGAGCCTTCAGTCTTTCGAGCTGCGTCAGCCGGAGCTTGCGGCCGACCGCGGGAATGACGACGAGGTTGAAAGGGTCTTTGGCAAATGATCCGGCAAATCCTTGCCTAGCAGGAATGGAGCCGATGCTTACGGGTCCCCGGCAGTGGTTCACTCGGGTGGTGGTCCGAAGGAGGCAGGGGGTTTTGAACTTTTCGGAGATCTCGAATGCCTCGATCACCATGCGGTAGGCTTCTTCCGGAGTCGCCGGTTCAAGCATGGGAACGCCCGCGAGCTTGGCGTAATAGCGCGTGTCCTGCTCGTTCTGGCTGGAATGAAGAAAGGGATCGTCTGCGACCACGATGACCATTCCGGCCTTGACGCCGACGTAGGCAAGCGTCATGAAGGCATCCGCCGCAACGTTTAATCCGACGTGCTTCATCGCGCACAGGCTTCTCACTCCGGATATCGCCGCGGCGCATGAAACCTCGACGGATACTTTCTCGTTTACCGAATATTCCGTGTAAATTCCGGCTTCCGGAGCCAGTTGCGTAAACCGTTCGATGATCTCGGAAGAAGGCGTGCCCGGATAGGCCGCCACAAAGCGGACGCCGGCCTCCAGCGCCCCGCGTACAATGGCTTCGTTGCCAAGCAGGAAATGCGGCTTGCCGCCTGGTTCCATCAGTAACTCGTGCATCCAGTAACCTCCGTTCTACTCTCCGAACCTGTGGTCGAGAAAGGGCTTGACCCTGTCGCCTTCGCGCTGCAGGCTTCCCCGTTCGACCAGTTTGACCTTCGGCGTGATGCCGATAAAATTGGCAATTTTCTTGCTCATGAAATCGACCAATGAGCGTTGTTCAAGCATTTTATCATAAAACAACTGCTCTGTGACCTCCACCCGGATTTCGAGCTGGTCCTGATGGTCTTTCCGGACGGCCACGAGCTGAAATACGGGCCGTTCCCCCTTTATCCCTTCGAGTATGTCCCCGATCCGGTCCGGGATGATATTGATGCCTTTGATGACGATTACCTCGTCGCAGCGGCCGCCTATCCGGGTGAGCCTCCTCATGGTCCGCCCGCATGCGCAGGGCTCGTCCATGATGCTGCACAAATCGCCGGTGCGATAGCGGATCACCGGAAAGGCTTCCTTGGTGAGCGTAGTGAGGACAAGTTCGCCCGTTTCGCCGTGGCCGAGGACCCGGCACGTTTCGGGATCGATCACCTCGGCATAGAAATGGTCTTCTTGAATGTGCATGCCGCGCTGCTCCAAGCATTCGCCCGCAATGCCCGGCCCGATGACCTCGGTTATGCCGTAGTTGTCCGTCGCCTTGACATAGAGCCGGTCTTCGATGTCCTTGCGCATCTGCTCCGTCCACGGTTCCCCGGCACAGATGCAATGCTTTAGCGACAGATTTTTCGGACTGAAGCCCATCGACTCCATGCGCTCGGCGATCACCAGCGCGTAGCTCGGCGTGCAGACAAGCACCGTGGTCCGGAAATCCTGCATGATTTTGATCTGCCGCTCGGTGCGCCCGACGGAGGTCGGAAGGACGGAGGCACCTATGCGCTCGGCTCCGTAGTGGATTCCCAGCCCGCCGGTGAGCAGGCCGTAACCGAAGGCAATCTGGATCACGTCGTCCTGGATCACGCCTCCGGAGCTGAGAATCCGGGCGACGAGATTGCTCCACGTGCGCAGGTCCTGTCTCGTATAGCCCACCACCCGCGGGTTCGTCGTGGATCCCGACGATGCGTGCACGCGCACCACTTCCCGGAGCGGTACGGCAAACATTTCGTAGGGATAGCAGTCGCTTACGTCCCTGCTCGTGGTGAAGGGCAGCCGCTCGATGTCCTGGACGTCCGTGAAGTCGTCCTCGGGCCTGAAGTTGATCTCCTTGAACCTGCGGCGGTAGAAGGAGACATTTCGATAGACGCGGTTCAGAGTCGCCTGAAGCCGCTCCAACTGCGTCTGCCGGAGGTCCTCACAAGACATGCATTCCTTTCCGGTTCCCAGATCGGCATGGAAGGGTTCCTTTATAAAAGCATGGGGTATCCGCCCTGCGTAAGTCCAAATGCGCGTGGGAGCGCGCCCCGCATCCCCACGCCCCGCTGCGCGGTTCATTCCGGTGCTGTTCGGCGGAGGCCCCGCCCCCCGCTCTTTTGTTCGATGCCTGGTTTCAGGCTTCCCAGATCTGCTTTGCTCCCTTGCCCAGGTAGGCGCGTTTTACTTCCCGGTGCTCGAGCAGTTCAGGGCCCTCGCCTTCAAGAATGACCTTCCCGATCTCCAGCACATACCCGCGGTCTGCGACCTTGAGAGCCGCGCGGGCGTTTTGCTCGATGAGAAGGATTGTCCGGCCCTGTTCCTTCAGTTCCCGGATTATGGCAAAAATCTCCCTGGTGACCAGGGGCGCAAGCCCCATGGACGGCTCGTCCAAAACGAGGAGGTCGGGCCGGGACATAAGAGCCCGGCTGATGGCAAGCATCTGCTGCTCGCCGCCGCTGAGCGTTCCGGCCAGTTGCCCCTTGCGCTGCTTCAGGATCGGAAAGATCCCGTAGAAACGGTCCATGTCCTCCCGGACCTGCCCGGGGTTTTTCCGGTGTATGTAGCCCCCCATCAGCAGGTTTGCCTCAACGCTCATGGCCGAAAATATCTGGCGGCCTTCCGGAACCAGCGCTATTCCCCTCCGGACGATTGTCTCGGGAGGCAGGCCTTCAATGGCCCTGTCGTTGAATTCGATACTTCCCCTCGATGGTTTTGCCATCCCGCAGATGGTGTTGACAAGCGTGCTCTTGCCCGCCCCGTTTGCACCGACAAGCGTCACGATTTCACCCTTGCGCACGTGCAGCGACACGCCCTTGAGCGCGTGAATGTTGCCGTAGTATGTGTGCACGCTTTTTACGACGAGCATGGGAGATGCCTCAGTAGCCAGGTCCCGGCTTTTGCGCGGCCGGTCGTTCGCCGTCGTCCATGCCGAGGTAGGCCTCGATGACGGCGCTGTTTTCCTTGATTTCGGCCGGAGTGCCGGAAGCAAGCACTTTTCCGTAGTGAAGGACGAGAATGCGGTCCGATATGTCCATGATGAGGTTCATGTCATGCTCGACGAGCATGACCGTGATGCCGAGTTTCCTGATTTCCTGAACGAGTTCGCCAAGTTCCTCCGTCTCCCTCATGTTGAGGCCCCCCGCGGGTTCGTCGAGCAGGAGAAGGCGCGGTTCGGTCGCAAGAGCCCGTGCAATTTCCAGAATCTTCTGTTTGCCGACGGGCAGCGTTCCCGATTCCCGGCCGGCGGTTTCGGCCAGTCCGACAAAGTCGAGATAGTCGAGAGCCTTTTCGCGGATGCGCCTTTCTTCGGCGCGCATGCCGCCCACGCGAAACCCGGCCGCAAGGAAGCCGCACCGGGTTCTCGGATGCCTTCCGAGCATCACGTTTTCAAGAACGCTCATGCGCTTGAAAAGAGCCACGTGCTGGAAGGTCCGCGATATGCCCAGCTCCGCGATCCGATGGGGCGCAAGTCCCTGGATTTCGAGGCCCTCGAAGCTGATCGTGCCCGAGGTCGGAGCAGTCCTTCCGCTGATGCAGTTGAAAAGCGTTGTCTTGCCCGCGCCGTTCGGACCGATTATGGCCTGGATGACGCCTCCGGGCACCGCGTAGTCAATCTCCTGAAGGGCCGTCACGCCGCCGAAGCGCATCAGGACGTCGCGGATATCGAGTATGGGCGCAGTCGCCGCAGGGCCTGTCATGATCCGGCGCCCTCCGCGAGGGTCGCCTCCGGAGCCTTGCGCCGAAAGATCCGTCCGGGAACGAGCGAGACGATTCCTCCGGGGAGGAAGAGCGCCACAATGAGCAGGATCGCCCCGTAGACCAGGATCTCCAGTTCGGCGAATACCTGCAGCCACTCGTTTCCGACAAACGTCATGAGAACCGTGCCCACGATCGCTCCCCACAGGCTGTGCATGCCGCCGACCATGACCATGAGCATGAACCGGATCGACCACATCAGGTTGAACGAGCTGGGATTGACGCAGGCGACATAGTGCGCGTAGAGGCTTCCGGCAAGGGCTGCGAAAACGGCGCTGAGCACGAAGATCCGCACCTTGTAGCGGGCGGTGGGAACTCCCATGGATTCGGCCGCTCTTTCTTCCTCGTGAATTGCCCTGAGCGCCCTGCCGACGCGGGAGTGGAGTATGTGGAAGCAGAAGATGAGCGCGCAGAATACGACAGCCCAAACCGCGTAGTACCAGGCGATCTCGCCGTCTATCGTGAAGGTCCCGATCCGGAAGGGGGGGATGTCCGCCATGCCCGAGGGGCCGCCCGTCCAGTTCACCTCTTCGGCCAGAACGATGTTCACGATCACGCCGAAGCCCATGGTGGCCATCGCCAGATAGTGTCCCTTAAGCCTCAGTGACGGGACCCCCACCAGCCACGCGATAGCCCCGCTGATGGTCATCCCGGCGGCCATTGCGACGAGGGAGTTGAAGCCGAACTTGGTCGTCAGGATGCCCGAGGCGTAGGCCCCGATGCCGAAAAACGCGGCCTGCGCAAGGGATATCTGACCGGCGTAGCCCATGAGAAGGCTTAGCCCGAGACAAACGAGGCTGAAGATGCCCGCGAACACCATGACATCGACGTAGTGCGAGATCGCTTTGAATTGAGCGACCAGCCAGGGGAATGCGGCGATGAAGATCGCGGCCCCCAGCAGGATCAGCCAGTTTTTCCTGCCCATCGCTTTTCCAATCCAACCGTTTTCACGCGTGCGGAGAATCGGCCGACCGCAAACCGGGACCGGTCCGGGCGAAAGTCGAAGACGGTCTGTTCTCCCGTCCTCCGCACTAAAACTTTTTTAACTGCGCGCTTCGCCGCTGCCGAAAAGGCCCTCGGGCTTGAGGAAAAGCGCGAGCAGAAGCAGCACGAGCGCGACCGCATCCTTGTAGCCCGAAGACAGGTAGCCCGCGCAGAACGATTCGGCGAGCCCCAGAATCGCCCCGGCGACCAGCGCCCCGAAAAACTGTCCCAGGCCTCCGAGCACGGCCGCTCCGAAACCTTTGATGCCGAGCAGCGCCCCCCGGTCGTATTCCATCATCGAAACCGGCGTGATGATCACCCCGGCCGCGGCCCCGATCATGGCGCTGAGCACAAAGGAAAGGAGGACCATGTACTTGACCGGAATACCGGCCAGCCTCGCGGCGTCGGGGTTATTCGCGCAGGCGAGCATCGCCTGGCCGTAAATCGATTTTCGAAAGAAAAGCGTCAGCGCAATGATAATCAGCGCGCAGATGCCTATGATCCAGAGTGCCTGCGGCTGAATCGCGACGCCGCCCAACCGTATCGGTCCACCAGTGCTGAACGCCGCAAGGCTGTGGGGGTCCTTGCCCCACCAGAGCATTGCGCCGCCCTTGAGTATAATGGAAACGGCGAGCGTTATGATTATCAGCGACATCACGCTTGCATTGCGGGCGCGGCCTATGACGAAGCGGTCCATGGCCATGCCGACCAGTCCGGTCATTCCGACTGCGCACACAAAGGCGAGGTAGAGGGGAAAGTGCAGGGGACCGGCGAAAAAGACCGCAAAAAGCCCTCCCAGCATGACGAATTCGCCCTGAGCGAAATTGATGATTTCGGTCACGCTGTAGATGATGTTGTAGCCGATCGCCACCATGGCGTAGATGGCGCCGATCGTAAGGCCGCTGACGATGTATTGGAAAAAATCGGTGGTCAAATCGTTTTCACGGCTCGAAAGCCGTGCCTTTCCTCCCGGATGAACTCAGCCCGCACCGCTCTTCTCCCGCTCGAAGACGCGCGAGGCCGGCCGCGGCGGCAGATCTTAACCCGCCCCACTCATCCGCCAATCCGCCGAGATGATTGTCTGTGCATGGTTTGTGCAGCGGGAGATGACAAGAACAACACTTCAGGTATGTTCGTCTAACATTTCATCCGGAAAAGAGGAATCATTTTTTCCGATTTCATTGACTAATTTGCGTCGGAACCGCGATGCGGCGCCTCCCGCGGATGCGCTGGACATCGTTCCCGCCGCCGGCGACCTGGCGCGCCGCTCAACGGAATCGACATTCCCGGCATTTCGCCTCTACGCTGGCTTTGCTTCGGCGTTTGCCCTCTGCAGGGCCAGGATCTGCTCGTGGCAGGCATTCCGGTAGGTGTAGTCCAGGCCGTTTAGCGAAATCAGGTGATGGTCCGAAACGAATTCCTCGATTCCGTAGTCCCGCACGATTCGACCCTTGTGAAGTACCGCAACCCTCCGGCAGAGGGTCCGGATAAGCGGAACGTCATGGCTGATGAGGATCTTTGTGATCTGGAGTCCCTGCAGGATCTCTATGAGAAGCTCTTCGTTCCGGGGATCGAGGTGTGCTGTCGGTTCATCCAGGATGAGCACTTCCGGCCGCATGCTGAGAGCCGAGGCGATGGCCAGCCGCTTGCGCTCGCCCGCGGAAAGGTGCAGGGGCACCCTTTTTTCCATGCCGTCGAGTCGGACCAGCGAAAGGGCTTCCGCAACGCGCTCGCGGATTTCACTCCTTGGAAGTCCCAGCTGGGTCGGGCCGAATGCCGCCTCTTCCTCGCATGAGGGGCAGAAAAGCTGGTCCGCAGGGTTTTGGAAGACCATGCCGACTTTTCTCCACAGGTCCGACTTCGGCCCCGGACGAGGGGGCGTTCCTTTGAACAGCAGGGTTCCCTCACCCGATAGAACGCCCATCAGGCAGTGCGCCAGGGTCGATTTGCCCGCCCCGTTTTCTCCGACAATCGCGATATTCTCGCCATCCCGGATTCCGATGGATACATCCCGCAGGCCTGTGGTTCCGTCTGGATACGTATAGGAGTAATCCTGCAGGGAAAGGACGCTGCCGTTTTGAGCCGTGAGCACGTCGAGAGCCCGGGTTTCGTTCGCCGGGCGGGGGTGCGGATGGGCGTGGCCGTGCGTGTGAGGGTGATGATGATGGTGACCTTCGTGAGCATGCTCGTGGCCGTTGCCGTCCTGGCAGCAATGGAAGCGGAAATTGAAATCGAGCCCGTGGGAGCGCATGAGTTCGGGCTGCGAGACGAGTTCGCGCATGGTGAAATCGTGATGGATTCGACCCGATTCGAATACCACCGCGCGTTCGCAAAGCCCGTAGAGGAATTCGAGGTCGTGGCTTATGACCAGAAGCGTGCCCGGGAAGTCCTGAAGCAGGTCCCAGAAGAGATGTTCCTGCTTGGAATCGAGGTTTGCCGTGGGTTCGTCGAGGATCAGAACCTCGGGTTGCATCGAAAGAAGGGTCGCGAGGGCGGCGCGCTTTTTCTGACCGTAGCTCAACCGGTGAGCGGGTTTGTGCAGGAGATCGTCCAGGCCCACCTGAAGCGATGCCCGCCGGACGATCCTGTCCGTCTCGAGGGTCGAATGGCCCTGATTGCAGGGACCGAAGGCAATGTCTTCGTACAGGGTGTTGCAGAAGAGCTGGTCGTCCGGGTCCTGAAAGAGAATCCCGATCTGGAGTCGCGCCCGGCGCAGAGCTTCACCCGCGCTGAGAGGTCCGCCCTTGTAGCGGACCTCGCCCTTCTCCGGTGCGTAGATTCCGTTCAGATGCTTTATGAAAGTGGTCTTTCCCGCGCCGTTATGCCCGGCGAGCGCCATTCTGTCCCCCGCGTAGATGGTGAGGCCGATTCCGTCGAGCGCTCTGCGGCCGTCTTTATAGCGGTAACACAGATCCCGGATTTCGAAGATCGGCTCCCGCTCTGAGCATGTATGCTTTGCGTATATACTCTGGTGCACGAAAACCTCTATTCCGGACCAATCCTGCGGAGGAGCGGTCCCCCCCTTCCGCAACGATCTCCCGGCAAAGGATCAGCCGAGGAAAAACCGGTCGAGCATCAATAGAACAAGCACCGGGGCGATCAGCAGGGCCCCCTTGGCCCAGTCGCCCGCGCCGGTCGCAAACCGCACGGTCCTTGGGGTCTTGCCCGTAAATCCTCGCGAAAGCATTGCCTCGTGAACCCTCTCGGTACGTTCGATGCTTCGCACGAAAAGCATCCCGAGCAGGTTGCCGACGGCCCTGGCCGTATTCGCAAAACCTCCGCCGCGAAATCCCCGCACGTGCATGCCCCTCACCATGCGTCGGGACTCATCTCCGAGAACGAACATGTACCGGTGGGCAAGGGCGATCATCCGGCAGACCGGCTGGGGCATGCCCAGCGATTCGACGGCCTGGAGAAAAACGGAAATGGGCTCCCGGCCCATCATCATTTCGACGGCGAAAGCGATCGCGGTTGCCTTCGCGCATATGACGGCCGCCATCCGCAACCCTCTGGCATTCAGTGCAAAGCCGGCAAACCCCGCCGCAACGAGGAGGGTGTCCCCGGTCCTGACCGGGACGGAGAGAGGCAGGAAAACGATGAGCATGGCGAGAAACCCCGCCATCGCTCCAAGCCTCCTTAAACCGTTTCCAAAGGATGCCCCCGAGACGGTGACGCCGAGAAGGGACAGGAGCAGCGCGGCGCAGCAGAGGTAAATATTCTGGAGACATGCGGTTATGAAAATGAATGCCAGAGTGCACACGATGCGGGCGGGCAGCGACCATCCCGAGGGAAGCGGCCCGTTGCCCCCACCGGCGGACAGGAGCAGGAGATCGCTTCCGAAGTTTCGCTGTCTTTCCCGCCCGAAGGCGCGCCGCATCACCATGACCCAGACGGACGCTGCTGAAATGAGAAATGCCGCCGTCAGCAGCGGAACGTAGGAAGGGATCTCGATGATGAGGTTCGTTGATGTTTCCATCAGTTCTTACCCCATTGAAAGAGGGGCGTGCCGTCGAGCGCGTCCGGCTTGACCTTGCTGAGAAAAGACACCGTGAATGCCGTAATCGTGCCTTCGATACAGACGACAATGAGATGCCAGGCGATCGCGATTTTCGCCACCCCCCAGAAATCCTCGCTGCCGAGGTATAGAAATCCGGCTAGAAACAGAGCGGCCAACAGGACGCCCATCCCGCCGGCAACCGCGCCGACGGCAATCCGCCGCACCGGCGAGCGGCCCCGAAGCGCTTGAAACATACCCGCGCACATCAGCGCCGGGATGCCCATCATAATCGAATTCGCGCCGATTGCCGTTATGCCGCCCATCTGGAACATGAGGCTTTGAAGTGTTACCCCGACGGCAATGGACAGAAAAGCGCTCCTTCCAAGCAGGATTCCGACAAGGCCGGGCAACAGCAGATGCACGCTCGTGACCGCAATCGGCACGGAGATAAGGGAAGCCACGAAAAAGGCGGACGTGACGATGGCGATCTTCGGCAGGTCTTCGGCTTTGGTGCCTTTTGCGCTCCATGCGGCCGCGACGGCCGTTGCCGCGTACCCGGCAAGAGAAACGGAAACCGGTAAAACTCCGTCGGAAATGTGCACGTGCCTACCTTCATCCTGGTTTGCGGGGGCAGTCCCCGTTTAGCCGGGTCAACCGGTTCGCGGCCGGGCCCGGGATGGCGAACTCAGTGCAGCCCGGTCCGCAATTTCGCTACGAAACCGAATCCGGGGCATGTTCTCCCCCCTTCGCGCTCTTGCGCGAGAGCGCGTAGAGAGCCACTCCCGCCATTCCGAATATATAACCGATCCCGGCAAGGACGTCGCGGAGTCCCGGACGAGTCATGTCCTGCCGCATCGCCGCGAGTTCACGCTTGATCTGGCCCAATTCGCGTTGGAAAACGGCTTTCTGGGCATCGAGGGCGGAGAGGACGGCATGGCAGTCGCCTTGCGTGGGCGAGGGAGTCTGCTCCAGTCCCGCCTCCACGCCTTGAGCTTCGCCCGCGGGACATTCCGGAACCTGAAAGCAAAAAATCAGCGCCAGGAAAAAGACGGCTGCGCCGATACCGGAAAGAGTCTTCACAGGTCGTCCTTCCTCAGCATGAAGGATGCCTTGTGCCCCAGAGAAGCATCCACCTCGATAGTCAGATCGTCTTTTGCGGGAACGGGAAAGCTGGCCGTTCCGTCCTTTGCTGCGGTCCCTTCGAGCAGTTTCCGTCCGTCGCTCGAAAGGACGGCGATTTTGGCGTTCTCGACCGGCTTGCCGTCGGCGAAATACGTCTCCACCATGAGCCGCCCGCCTTCGGCATAGGCGAAGACATTGACCTTGTGCGCCACAGCGGGGGAGGCCGCAAAGAGCAAGTACAGCAGAATGCAGGGCAAGACAATTTCGACCCGAGATAAGACCGTGTTCATGTCGACCTCGCTATTTCATGTCCCGGGTTTTCACCCAGTAAACCGCACCGATTTCGACGTCACGAGGCTTCCCGTCCTTTTTCAGCTTCCAGGATGCGTCCCTCAGGGCGGCAAATCCCCACCATCCGGCGCGAACCATCGCGTAGGAAAAAACGCCGTTGGCATCGGCCCGCAGTGTCTGGGTCACGAAAGGGTCCGACGGGATGGATACGCGAGCTTTTGATGCGTCGTTGAGATACTCGACTTCGATTTCCGCGTTGGGCACGGGCTTGCCCTTGAAGAGCACGCGTCCGGTGAAAAGGTTCCCGGTCCAGAGCCCGTAAGGTCTTGTCAGCGGCACGATCTCGGTCTCAAGCCCGATTGGCTTGTCCCATCCCTGCTCCAATCCGAGCGCTCCCACACAGACTTTCGTGTAGTGGACGATGAATTTGTTCTCGGCCGCTTCCCAGTAGGGGGCCGGTTCGAGGAAGAAAACGTAATCGCCCGGTCTCTTCACGGAGTAGGATGCCCGCCAGTATTGAAAGCTCCCCTCCTGGCCCGGTCCCTTGCCGGTTGCGGCGGCAAGGCCGGCGAGGAGGTCTTCGCTTCTGCCGCGATGAAAAACTCCGAACCGTTTCGGTTTTTCCATTTGCAGATACTGGCATTCCATGGGATGCATGAATCTCACGCTCAGTTCGATTGTCCTGGGAGTGTCCGGCGTGATTATGGCTTCCGATGGCGTGATCATGCCGAAATGGGCTTCCGCGTGGAGCGGCAGGAAAAGTAAAGCAAGAGCAGGGATAAGGAAGGAGCAGCTCGAGAGTCGAAACATTTGTGTTCCCCTTTATGGCCGAAGGATGGGCGCGAATGGCAAGCGCAAAAAAAAGCCCGCTTGCCGCAGGCCTTCATGACCACAGTTGAATGGAAATGCTATTGCACTCGATTCAGGGCTGGAAGTTTCGACTTCCGATTGGTTCGATTTATATCGGATTGCCGCTCTCAAGTCAACGTTTTCGGCTCCCGGCTCCCGGGTCTCGGACGATCCGGCCGGGGAGGCGCCGAGCGCTAGGCATTATGCGGGCGCGGCGGTGATTAGAGGAAACAATCTGTCCCGGGCATATATGTCTCGACGGCTTCTTGACATGAATAAAGCACGTGATGATCATGTGTTGCACTTAGTCTATTGATTCATAACGGTTTACAATATTCTGCAAAGGATAATCATTGTGGCTACCAAGGGGGAGCGCAAGAAGCCGATCGGACCACCCGCGCGGAAGGACTGTTCGGAATCCTGCGCAGTCGGCGGGAAAAAAGAGAAAAAAAAGGGGGCGAGATCGGGCGGGTGCCTCATGTGCGGCGGATGCGAAATCACGGGGAATTGCGTCCTGGAAGCCTGATGCGGAGTCGCGTTCAAAATTGCATATGGCGCACTGATCAATAACGCGGGAGGCGTGCCCCCACACCCCGAAATTTTGGGGGGTGCGGGGGAATCATTCCCCCGCTCTTCTATTTTGTTTCCGTTTCCGCGGGCGCGGTTTCCTTTTCTTCCTCATGCCCCACGACGAGGTGGTTGGATTGCTCATCCACCGTAATGACCGAGCCGTCCGGAATGGCTCCTGCGATTATCGCACGGCCGATTCTGGTCTCAAGCTCCCGCTGAACGTATCGTTTGAGGGGTCTTGCCCCGTAAACCGGATCGTAGCCGGCGGCGGCGATGAATGATTTCGCCTTGTCGCTTATCCGCAGGGAAAGCCTCCGCGTATCCAGCCGCTTGTCGAGGTCGGCGGTCAGCAGATCGATGATCTTTTCGATTTCCGAGAGCGTGAGCGGTTTGAAGAGAATAATGTCGTCCACCCGGTTCAGAAACTCCGGCCTGAACTCCCGTCTCAAAGCCGCCATTACGTTTGCGCGCGCGTCTTCGCTGATTTCGCCCCGGTCTGTCACCCCCTCGAGGAGGTAGGAAGAACCGATGTTGCTGGTCATGATGATGACCGTGTTCTTGAAATCGACCGTTCTGCCCTGCGCATCGGTGAGCCGTCCGTCATCGAGAACCTGCAGCAGCGTGTTGAAAACATCCGCGTGCGCCTTCTCTATTTCGTCGAAGAGGATGACGGAGTAGGGTTTCCTGCGCACCGCCTCGGTGAGCTGCCCGCCTTCCTCGTAGCCGACATAACCCGGAGGTGCTCCGATGAGCCTCGAGACGGTATGGCGTTCCTGGTACTCGCTCATGTCGATGCGGACGATGTTTTCCTCCGTATCGAAGAGAGTTTCGGACAGGGCCTTTGCAAGCTCGGTTTTCCCGACGCCCGTGGGGCCGAGAAAGATGAACGACCCGATTGGTCGCCTCGGGTCCTTGATGCCGGAGCGTGCCCGTATAACGGCGTCGGCCACGAGTTGGACCGCTTCGTTTTGTCCGATGACTCTTTTGTGAAGCTCCTCATCGAGCCGCAGCAGCTTGTCGCGCTCGCCTTCCATGAGCCTGGTCACGGGAATGCCGGTCCATTTTGAAATAATCTCCGCTATTTCGTCTTCCGTCACCCTTTCGCGAAGGAGCTTGGTGGTATCCTGTTTGTCCGAGAGTTGCCGTTCCTCCTCGTGCAGCTTGCGTTCGAGATCGGGGAGCATTCCGTACTTGAGTTCCGCGGCTTTCTGAAGCTGGGACTGGCGCTCCGAGGCCTCGATCTGATGCCGGACCTTCTCGATATCCTCCCTGAGGGACTGCACCCGCTTGATCGATTGCTTCTCGGCCTCCCACTGGGCTTTCATCGCATCGGCCTTACCCCTCAGCTCGGCAAGCTCCTTCGTCAGGGCCTGAAGCCTGTCCCGGCTCGCCTTGTCGCGTTCTTTCCGAAGGGCGACCTCCTCGATTTCGAGCTGCATTACCCGCCGTGTGACTTCATCCAGTTCGGTCGGCATCGAGTCGATCTCGGTGCGGATCATCGCGCAGGCCTCATCGACCAGATCGATCGCCTTGTCCGGAAGGAACCTGTCGCTGATGTACCGGTTGGAAAGCACCGCCGCAGCGACAAGGGCGCTGTCCTGGATCTTTACGCCGTGATGCACTTCGAAGCGTTCCTTCAGGCCGCGCAGGATCGAGATCGTGTCCTCGGCCGTGGGCTGGTCGACGACGACCGGCTGAAAACGCCGTTCGAGGGCCGCGTCCTTTTCGATGTTCTTGCGGTATTCGTCCAGCGTGGTGGCCCCGATGCAGTGCAGCTCGCCACGGGCGAGCATGGGTTTTAGCATATTCCCGGCGTCGATGGACCCTTCCGCGCGTCCGGCTCCAACGATGGTATGAAGCTCATCGATGAACAGGATGATGCTGCCTTCCGCTTCTTTGATTTCGGCAAGGACCGCTTTCAACCGTTCTTCGAATTCGCCCCGATACTTCGCGCCGGCGACGAGCGAGCCCATATCGAGTGAGAATATGGTCCTGTTCTTAAGCCCTTCGGGCACGTCCCCGCGAACGATCCTGTGGGCAAGGCCCTCGACTATCGCCGTTTTTCCGACGCCGGGCTCTCCGATGAGCACGGGATTGTTCTTGGTTTTCCGGCTGAGGATGCGAATGACACGGCGGATCTCGGCGTCTCGTCCGATCACGGGGTCGAGCTTGCCGTTGCGGGCTTCCTGAACGAGGTCTCGGCCATACTTCACGAGTGCCTCGTAGGTCGACTCCGGACTTGCGCTCGTGACCCTCTGATGCCCCCGCACGGCGCTCAGCGTGCCAAGGAGAGAGTCCCTGGTCACTCCGAATTCCTGGAGCACTTTCCCCGCCGGGGTGCCGGACCCTTCGAGCAGAAACGCCAGGAGGATATGCTCGGCGGAGACGTATTCGTCTTTCAGCCGCTGTGCCTGCGACTCGGCTTCCGTAAGAATCCTGTTCAGCCGGTTGGTGATGTAGATTTTGCCCCGTTCCGCTCCCGGCCCCCCCACGCGCGGTTTCCTGTCCAGTTCTTCTTCAAGCCGGCCGCGCATTCTGTCGACCGGGATCTCCATCTTCTGAAAAAGTTTGGGCGCAAGCCCGTCGGACTGCTCCAGCATGGCCAGGAGGAGGTGCTCGCCGTCAACCTCCTGATGCCCGTATCTGATGGCCCTGGTCTCGGCCGCCTGGAGGGCTTCCTGGGATTTAATCGTAAGTTTGTTCATATCCATACGAGAGAACTCCTCCCCCAATCATACGTATTTTTTCAAAACGCCGGTGGAGCGTCGCGCTTCACCCGGCCGTCGCCTCGAGTTCCCTTATTCTCGCTTCGAGAGTGTCCACTCTTGCCATGAGTTCGAGAATGACTCCGATGCCCGCGTAGTTTAC
>JAJFVB010000074.1 GCA_021372055.1 Desulfobacteraceae bacterium
ATTGATCTCAGGGAATTCGGGAAACTGGTCGTGGCGAATAACCTTGCGCCGACGCACCCACACGAAAAAATCATGGATAGCCGATTTTGCGTTGCTCCTGGATTTCGAACTGAGATGCCCAAGGGTGATCGTGAGCAGATCCTCCACGGCCCCGAAATCCAGTTCCTTGATGTTGCGGTTTCCCCATACTTTCGCGGCGTAGTGGAGATAGCGCTTGATCGGAATGAACGAATGTTCTTTCAGAGACTGCTTCTTCAGGCTGAGGTACTGTTGCGCGAGGTTGAAGAATCCAAGCGGGTTTGAGGATTGATAGTCCCTGTGGTCGAAAATTCCTTCCTCGATCTTGAACCTTACTCCATCGAGAAAACGCCTTGCGAATTTGTAACTTTCTTCCGGTGTGTCCTTGGTGAATTTTCTTTGGGTGGCTTCTCCTTTGTATTTTACCCTCACTCTCAATCTTCTTGCCTTGTGCTCCGGATGGACCGGGCAGGCAACTGCTGTAAATCCATTGTCCTCCATTTGTGCCCCGCATCGGGGGCAGCTCTCATCTGTGTAGATGCCGCCAAGCATACACATGCCTCCTTCTTCTGTTGTCCGGACAGAAGGCATGTTAAAGCATGTGTCTGGAGGTAGGCAACTGTGTTTCATCTAATTCAAAATCCAGGGCCGGGAAAGTTGACTATCTGCAATCGGAGATTCTAAGCTGAGTTCCGCCTCTAATCGGGGAGCGCGGGCCTTCCATTATTACCTTATAGGTGCGTGGATTTCGCCAGGTGCCTGTCAGATCATGGTATTCGGGTCTGTTCCTGCTTACAGCATCCGGGCCTCGGTAGAGCATGGCAAAAGGCAGAAAACCTAGAGCATAGACCTCCTTTAGCCTTGCTTCTGCTTGGCGAGGAGTCTCACCTCGAAAACCAATCAACACATAACAACGCTTCTTCTCACGTGAGAAATCACAAAGCAGCGTGGCGACCCGTCGAAGATGCCGAATCGAGGACTTGTTGTCACAAGCAAAGAACATGGATTTGACCCTGATAGATTTCAGTAGTTCTACATGCCAGGGCTGCAGAAGCCGCGCATCAAGCCCACCCGAGAAAACGGCCGGCGACTTCTGGTTGCCCAGCATATTGAATACCTGAATAATGTGGGTCTCCGAGCAAGCCAGAAAATTGTTGTCCAGGAGATTGAACCCGTCGGCTATCCTGAGATGGCGAATGGTTCTGCCTTCACGCTTGGGGACCATGCAAAATGAGCAATTACGAATGCATCCCCTCGAGGTTATCACGGCACCACTTTTCAAGAATCTTCCGGGGACAAACTCGCCTCCACAATCTCCAAATGCGGAACCACCGAGTTGAACGTCCGAATAGAATCGAGACCACGATCTAAGCAGCCGTTGTCCTTCCGGTATGTCCCATGTGAAGACAACCGATATCAGCACCGGCTGATCGGGTGGCCGCTGCAGCGGAGGATCGCCCACAAACGCGAGGGGATCGGAAGGTGTCCATTTGGTTCGGCGAGGAAAGACCCTGATCATATTGTTTCATCCGCCTCCCTGATCGCTCTCATTATCTCTACCGCAACCTGCGGGACTATGGCGTTTCCGAGCGCTCTAAGTCTGTCCACCCGAGAGGGAATCCCATGAGCCACTCGACCCACACAGGGTTCAGTTGTCCACCAATTTCCGGGTTGTACTGTGCCTCGTACACTCCCTTTTTTCTTTCCGTACCCGATCTTCTGGACATCATGAACGAACCCATGTCCTGGCATGAAGACCTCGGAGTCGGGATCATCCCCTTGGCAACCGCTGTCGCAAGATCGTCCCCTCCACTCCCCTCGCGGTTCGCTCTCGCATAGTCCGGCCCCGAAGGTTTTGATTTCGGTGTGGGCCACATCGGAGACCCGTTGCGAACGCAATCCGTCAGCTTCAGTCCCCTTTTGCCGTCCGGGAGGTTTGCTCCTCTCTCTCCGTCCCCCGCATTCGGAGTTGGCCAAAACTTCGTCAAATGACAAAGCTGTTTCTGGCCGGGACCGTTCCTGGTGCCTCCCTTCGAGTCCACTACATTCGGGGTTGGAAGCATTTTCGCATGAGGTCCCATCCCCTCCATTTCCAGAGCCTTCCCGGTGAGAGTCCTCCCCGAGTTGGGGCCCGTTCTGCCCGCATCCGGCTTGCCGCAGAATCCCGCGCTGTCCATTACTGAAGCGGTGGGCCACAATCCAGACTCTATCCCTCCGGTGCGGGGCGTTGACGGCACAAGCTGGAATAACGAGCGTCCCGCAGGCGTAGCCTTCGGCCTCCAGCGCAGATAAACAATTGTCGAGCTCCATGCGGATGATTCCAGGCACATTCTCAGCAAGGATGAAACGGGGCCGGGTCTTTTTAATAACGCGCAGCATTTCCGGCCAGAGAAAGCGGTCATCCGCCTTGCCTGCCCGCTTCCCGGCGCACGAGAATGGCTGGCAGGGAAATCCTCCGGTAAGGAGGTCGATTTCATCCACTGGTAGATTTCCGTCCGGTTCGCTCCGCTCGATCGCTTTCCACTGCAGGACCGCAAGGTCGGACAAAGCCTTTGCTGTGACATCTCGAATATCCTCAATGATCGGCGCGCCGGGCCAATGCTTCCCGAGAACGCTCCGGCAGTATTTGTCTATCTCGCAAAACGCCACGATTTCATGCTCGGAACCCCAGACCCATGACGCCGCCAGGGCAAAGCCGCCTATTCCGCTGAAAAGATCGAGGTGCCTCACGCAACCATCCTTTTCAGTTCCATGTGCTTGCGCCTGATAAGCTCTTCGATCCGAAGCTGACCCGGGAATGGATTGAATCGTTTCTTAAATGTGGGAGAGACATGGTCCATGATGTATTGCAGGGGATAGCGCATCCCCAGGTGGTTGATCACGTAATCCCACTGCCGCGGGTGAGTTACGGCGAGGAGTTGAAAGCGATTGGGGACTCTACCCATATGAAGGCCAAAACCGCAGTAGATGCAGCCGGTCCTCTCGCAGCCCGTGGTGCAGTAGCCGGATTCAATTCTTACGATGCGGCCGTACACCGAGGCGTAGGGAAGCCGTTTTGTGTGGATGTACTCGAGTACGTCCCGCTGGTTCCAAAAAGCCATGGGCCATGAGCGCGGCGTTTTGAGATCGTAGGCATTGCAGCCGTTTAAGAGGCATTGAGCCTCCCTTCGCTTCGACTCTGAGGCCATAACCGCCGACATGGAGAATAAACCGGAGTCTCTGTGGAACCGGTTGAGCGGTCCTTCTTTGATGATCTCGCAACATCGGTCTGAGATTTTAAAAGGCGCCTGAATCAGGAACTTCCACCTGTTTGCGAGCTTAAACGAATTGCTCCTGTGCCCGTCCCTTGTGATTCCCTCGAGGATCAGCCTACGGATGTTTTCGTTCCGGGGTGTGGGGTTTTTGAGATATTCCAGATTCGATGCCGTTTTCTTTGAAATGAGCGGCCAGCCGTATTTCGCTATTACCTGGTGAAACGCCATTGGAGGCCTGAGAATAACGACATTCTCTGTATGCTTCACATGGCTTACGATCTCGGGGTACTCGAGACCGGTATTTACGAACACTCCTTTGATCTTCGGGTTCACTTGGCGGGCTATATCCAGCAGGACGGTACTGTCGTTGCCTCCAGAGTAAGAAACCGAAACATCCCCATCGAATGCCTCATTCCAGCAACTCACCAATTCCTGGGTAAGCTGGATTTTCTCTTTCAGCGGAAGGGCCTGCCGCTTCTTCAGTTCTGAAAAAGCGCTCATGACTATTTCCGATGTCATTTTCCGGTAGACGGGATGCATTCGTTCATCCTTTGGTTGAGAACTCCCGCGGGAACCGCGGACACGACAAGGTGACCGCTATCGAGCCTGATTGCCGAGCGCCTGCGCCTGCCGTTGGTCGCGTATATGCAGCGGCGAAGAAGCACAGCGTCACGGATAGGCTTTTCACAGGAATCTTTGTGATCGGCCGGAGTAATAGAGCGGATCCGGGAAGCAACCACATATGAGCCGAAACCAATGGGGATGAGGTTCATGCCTGCAGCCTCGGCTTTCTATTGAGCTTGTGGGGACCGAGCTCCTTGTCGAACATGCCGGAATACTCGGGGCAGAGCGTGGTCCAGACGTAAGGGTGGATTTTTGCGGGGTGGTCCGGATGCATGCACCAGAGGTCTAAGCCCTTCCAGCCGATGTAGTGGCAGCCTCCGCAGGTCTTGTCCTCGCACTGCGCGACCGCAATCGCTCCGGCAAGCTTTAAAACCTCTTCCTGGGTGAACTCGTTTAAGGGCTTTTCCCAGATACCGTACTGGGAGATGTACTTGCCGAGAAGCTTGTAGTTCATGCGGCCCTCCCGAATAGAGCCGCCTCTATCATTCGGCGGTTCCACTGGAAGTTCAGATGGCAGTTCGAGGAGTATTTCGTAAAGCTGAAGTCGAGAGGATCGATCTGATAGCCTACCTGGCGCAGGAGTTCTTTTTGCTTTTCTGTTGCCGGATCGCGGAGCCAGCGCCTGGACTTTGAGGCGGAATCTCCGGTCTCCATTTCGCGAAGAAAATCGTCGGCTGCGGCGAGCGCGCGGGTGCGGTCCCCGATCAAGATTTTTTTGACTATCTTCGAGGACCGCTCTTTTCCCAGCGCAAACCAGTTTTCTCCATCAGCTGACATTACCCCGGCCCAGGCATCGAACCCGGAAGCGATCATGACCTTGCCGGAACCGAACAGATCCACCCAGCGAAAAGGAGACGAGGCGAGAAGATCGACTTCGGTCAGGATCACCTCTTCGAACTTTTCCGGTTCCCCGGTTTTTTCGAAAACAAACCCGCAAAGAGGGCAGACCTTAACGCTTGCAGGAACACGGGCTCCGCAGCCGAAGTTTCCGTTAACATCCGGCCGGGTGTACTCGGTTTCCTTCTGGTCTTCGTCCGGGCAGATCTTGAACGGCGCCTCTCCTGCCGCGGCATCCTTCTCGCTGTCTCCCTTGGCGCCGAGATCAACGTCCGCTTCGATGTTTCCGTGGTTGAGAATGGACGTTCCGAAGTCCAGAACCACGCAATCGTGTTTGACCATGCCGGGGTACAGGTTCGGATCGACCGTCCTGAGGCCGCGGCCTACCATCTGAATGAGAGTGGATTTGAAAGAACAGGGCCTGAGAAGAACAATCGCCGATACGCTCGGCTCATCAAACCCTTCTGTCAGCACGGCAACATTTACGACAACCTGCGTCTGCCCAGATTTGAGTCTTCTTATGATGGCTGCCCGCTCGTGGTCGGGTGTCTCTCCTGTTACCATTTCAACCGTCACGCCGGCAGCGCCGAAGGCATCGCGAACGTCCGAGGCATGCAGAACGGTCGAGGCAAAAACGATGGTCTTCCTGTCCCCGGCCTTATCCTTCCCCTGCTTTATCACCTCGTCGTTTACGACCTTCCGGTTCATGACCTTTTCGACTTCGTCCATATCGAAGTCGGAGGCGAGCTTTCGGACCCGGGAGAGGCCCTCTCGGACTCCGTTAACGTCGACAACGAAAGCCCGCGGGGGAACGAGAAAG
>JAJFVB010000145.1 GCA_021372055.1 Desulfobacteraceae bacterium
GGAGTAAATTTCCCGGCGCGCACCGTGGTGGTCTTCCAGAGCGACAGGTTCAACGGCAGGGAGTTCGTCCCGCTGACGGCCACCGATCTGCTGCAGATGACCGGCAGGGCCGGGAGGCGCGGTATGGACGAGATCGGCTTCGTGCTCGTCATGCCGGGCCAGCATCAGGACCCGCGACTGATTCACGATCTTCTGCAATCGCCGCCGGACACGATACAGAGCCAGATCCGGGTGAATTTTTCGATGGTTTTGAACCTGCTCCTGTCCCACAACCCGGAGGAAATCCGGAATCTGTTCGTCGGCTCTCTGGCCACTTATCAGCACATGAGCCAGGACAGCAAGGCGCTGAAAAAACTGGAAGCGGCGCGGGCCGAACTGGATGGTTGGCGCGAGGATATGGCTTGCGGTTCGATCGAGGAGCTCTCGGAAATACGGCCGAGATTCGAGCACGCGCTGGAGCAGTTCCGGAAGATGCGCAAGGCGATGAAGCGCAAGCCGAAGTACAAGCATTTTCTGGATCAGCTCGTTCCGGGCCGTGTTTTTCTGAGCCAGCGCGGAACGCCCTACGTTTGCATCTCCATGCCGGATCTGGGCTACAGGAATGTCGAAGCGGTTCGCCTCGCTCATCCGATCCGGTTCCGACGCGCAAGGATAAAAAGCCATCGGGTTGCCTTTCAGCGGATCCGTGATCTGAGCACCATGATCGAGGCGCTGCCGGATTTCGAGGATCGCGACGCCTGGAAAGAGTTGGTCGCGAAAGCCGGGGGCGGGGAATTCGGGCCCATTCCCGTTAAAGCCGACGAAACGGCGGTGCCGGCCGATCTCGCTTCGCGCGAGATGGCGGCGATGGCGGAAAGACTCGAATCTTTTCCCTGTGAAAAATGCAAGCTCTACGGCCCCTGCCAAAAAGACACATCGCATCCGTTCGGTTCGGCTCTGCGAAGGTATTTCCACCATCACGCCCAGGTCGGGTCGGCTCAGGAACAGCTCTGGCGCTCCTTTCTGAACCAGTTCCGGTTGCTGCAGTCAGAGGGCTACGTCGGAGAGGACGGAACGCTTACACAAGACGGCATGTGGGCATGCAAGCTGAGGCTGGATCAACCCCTGCTGATCTCCGAGGGAATCCGCAAGAGGGTTTTTCCTCAGGACCGGCCGGAGCTGCTGGCTGCCCTCATTGCGCCCTTCGTCATGGATCGTGACCGGCAGGGGGATATTCAGCTTGCAAGCTTCATCTGGAAATATCCTGAACTGGCCAAGCCCTTTTTCACCATGCTCCAGCACCTGCAGCGGCTTCGGGAAAAACTCCAGGCCGAGGGCTTCCAGATTCCCCCGCTTCCCTTCTGGGCCGTGGTGACCGTGTTTCACTGGGCCAAGGGGCTTTCCTGGGAAGAGGTGCGGGAGATCTCGGGGATGGACGAGGGGGACCTGGCCATGATCATACTGAGGACGGCCGACCATCTGCGGCAGATCGAGGCCCTGTCGGAAACGCATCCGCAACTGGCAGCGACCGCGGCCGAGGGCATCCGCATGCTTCTGCGCGAGCCCGTTCTCGCCACGTGAAAAAGGCGATTGAAACCGAACTTGGGACCGCCGGAATCTCAAAAAATACTTGACAAAACAAGCTGTCTTCCAATATATAAAGCAATTCAAATATCCTATCCAACAGGAGGCACTGAGATGGTAAAAAGTCCGTGCGTCAATTGTGATCGAGCCAACGAGGACAAGAACAAATGTTTGGATAGCTGTGAACGGCTGAAAGAGTACCAGGAAATGATTCTCAAGCAGGGAATTTACGCTACGATGTAAGCTTCCGGCACTTCGGGCCATTTCAGCGGCCGCCGGGACGGCCGCTTTTTTTATCGCAGACTATACCGTAGAGTGTTTATCGCAACAGAGCCAGTTTGGAGGAACTGAACCCATGTACGCAATTTTCAAATCCGGAGGCAGGCAGTACGAAGCCAGACCCGGCCATATTGTAAGGATGGAAAAGATCTCGGGCGAGGTCGGGGAGAACGTCGTCCTCAATGAAGTGCTCCTCTACTCCGATGGAGATCAGATGCGTGTTGGCCAGCCGCTGGTTGAAGGCGTTGCGGTCCAGGCCAAAATAGTCGAACAGGGGCGCCTGCCGAAGATCGTCATTTTCAAGCACAAACGGCGCAAGGATTACCGGAAAAAACAGGGGCACAGGCAGTCCTTTACTGCGGTGCGCGTGGAAAATATCGGTTAATGCCTCCCCCGGGGCCGGTTTGACTTTTTCGTAGCGGCCCGGGGCAGGTTTTCGGAGGAATACTATGGCTCACAAAAAAGCGGGTGGAAGTTCCCGAAACGGCCGTGACAGCGCGGGCCAGCGCCGGGGTGTAAAGAAGTTCGGCGGCGAATTCGTGCGCGCCGGCAACATCATCGTGCGTCAGCTCGGTACACAGTTCCATCCCGGAAACAACGTGGGGATGGGCAGGGACTATACTCTCTTCGCGCTTACCGACGGTCTTGTCACGTTCGAGTACAAAGACAGAATGCGCCAGAAGATCAGTGTATATCCCGTCAGCACGCCTCAATAGGGATCTTCTGCGGCAAGCTCCACAGGTACATTGTGAACTCCCCTCCGCCGGAAATGGCGAGAGGGGAGTTTGTGTTTCTGTTTTGAAGC
>JAJFVB010000154.1 GCA_021372055.1 Desulfobacteraceae bacterium
GCTGCGCACCTCATCGGGGCTGTTGTACACGCGGATCTCGCCTTTGAGAATCGACTGGGCCAACTCCTCCTGGGTCGCGAAAGGCGAGGTCGCGCCTTTTGCGAAAGGCTTTTCGCGGGTCATGTAGTAAACCCCGAGGACGATGTCCTGCGAGGGAACGATGATCGGGTCGCCGTGGGCCGGGCTGAGGATGTTGTTGGTCGACATCATGAGAACGCGCGCTTCGGCCTGAGCTTCGATCGAGAGCGGAACGTGCACTGCCATCTGGTCGCCGTCGAAGTCCGCGTTGAAGGCGGTGCAGACGAGCGGGTGAAGCTGGATGGCCTTGCCTTCGATCAGGATCGGTTCGAACGCCTGGATGCCGAGCCGGTGAAGGGTGGGGGCGCGGTTGAGCATAACCGGAAATTCCCGCACGACTTCGTCGAGAGTGTCCCAGACCTCCGGCGTTTCGCGTTCGACCATCTTCTTTGCCGCCTTGATGGTCGTAACGTAGCCCTTCTCTTCGAGCTTGTTGTAGATGAAGGGTTTGAAGAGCTCCAAAGCCATCTTCTTGGGCAAGCCGCACTGATGGAGCCTGAGATTGGGGCCGATGACGATAACGGTGCGGCCGGAATAATCGACACGCTTGCCGAGCAGGTTCTGGCGGAAGCGGCCCTGCTTGCCCTTGAGCATGTCGCTCAAAGACTTGAGAGGGCGCTTGCTTGCCCCGGTTATGGTCTTGCCTCGGCGTCCGTTGTCGAAAAGCACGTCGACGGCTTCCTGGAGCATGCGCTTTTCATTCCGGATGATGATATCGGGCGCGTTAAGCTCCTGGAGGCGCTTCAGGCGGTTGTTGCGGTTTATTACCCGGCGGTAGAGATCGTTCAAATCACTCGTTGCGAACCGTCCGCCGTCCAGGGGCACAAGAGGCCTGAGATCCGGGGGCAGGACGGGAATCACGTCCATGATCATCCATTCCGGATGGTTTTCGGACTCACGGAACGCATCGATGATCTTGAGCCGTTTTGCGAGTTTCTTTCTCTTGGCAACGGAGTTGGTCTTGACCATTTCCTCGCGCAGTTCGAAGGCGAGCTTTTCCAGGTCGAGAAGAGCGAGAAGCTGCTTAATCGCTTCGGCGCCTATGCCGGCCGTGAAGGCTGCCCCGTGCTCCTGCACCATCTGGCGGTACCGCTCCTCGGTGAGCAGTTCCCCCCTGGTGAGGGGAGTTTCGCCCGGATCGAGCACGATGTAGGAGTCGAAATAGAGAACCTTTTCCAGTTCGCGAAGGGTCAGGTCGAGAAGGTTGCCGATCTTGCTCGGCAGGCTTCTGAGAAACCAGATATGTGCAACGGGGGAGGCGAGTTCGATGTGTCCCATCCGCTCGCGCCGCACTTTGGACTGGATGACCTCGACGCCGCACTTTTCGCAGACGACACCCCGGTGTTTCATCCTCTTGTACTTACCGCAGTTGCACTCGTAGTCTTTGATCGGTCCGAAAATCCTGGCGCAGAACAGCCCGTCGCGCTCAGGCTTGAAGGTCCGGTAGTTTATCGTTTCCGGTTTTTTCACTTCGCCGTAGGACCATTCCCGGATTCTTTCGGGGGACGAGATCATGATCTTGACGGCGTTGAAATGCAGCGGGTCTTTCGGCTTTGTAAAAAGCGAGTAAAGCTCTTTCAAAAGAACCTCCTTGCGTGGTCAAAAATGTGAAGAAGAACATTCATGCGGGTGAGGTGCGCGCTGCTTGCGCGCACTTCGCCCATGACCACTGCTATATTAATTCCCTTCCTCTTCTTCGAGGAGCCGTACGTCCAGAGCAAGCGCCTGCAGTTCCTTTACGAGAACGTTGAAGGACTCCGGCAGTCCGGCTTCGAGGGTATTGTCTCCTTTGACGATCTTTTCATACATCCGCGTACGTCCGGCCACGTCGTCGGACTTGACCGTGAGGAATTCCTGCAGCGCGTAGGCCGCTCCGTACGCCTCCATGGTCCAGACTTCCATTTCACCGAGCCTCTGACCGCCGAACTGAGCCTTTCCACCGAGCGGTTGCTGGGTAACCAGGGAGTAGGGACCGATGGACCTTGCATGGATCTTGTCGTCCACCAGATGGTGGAGCTTCAGCATATACATGACGCCGACCGTAACGGGCAGGTCGAACGGCAAACCGGTGCGGCCGTCGTAGAGGGTGGACTGTCCGGTGGAAGGCACCCCGGCTTCCGTTAGAAAATCACGGATTTCGGGTTCTTCCGCGCCGTCGAAAACCGGGGTCGCGACATGCATGCCCTCCCTGAGGTCGGGAATGAGTTCCCGGAATTCCTCTTCGGAGGCGTTGTCGAAAAACTCGCCGTACTCGAGATTGTTGTAGATGCGGCGGAGCTTTTCATCAATGGACTCGCGCTCCTTGACCTTCTGGAGGTGCTCTTCGAGCATCGCGGCGAGCTGCATGCCCAGACCCTTGGCCGCCCATCCGAGATGGGTTTCGAGAACCTGGCCGACATTCATACGGGAGGGAACGCCGAGGGGATTCAAAACGATGTCCATCGGGGTCCCGTCCGGGAAGTAGGGCATGTCCTCGGAAGGCAGAATGCGGGAGACGACGCCCTTGTTTCCGTGCCGTCCGGCCATCTTGTCGCCGACCTGGAGCTTGCGCTTGACGGCGATGTAGACCTTCACCATCTTGATGACGCCCGGAGGCAGTTCATCGCCGCGCTTGAGCTTGCTGATCTTTTCCTCGAACAGATCCTTTACGGATTGGACCTGCTGGCGGTAGTTGGAGGCGATCGTCTCAACTTCCATCGACGCGGCGGGGTCTCTGGCCGCGCTGATCTGATCCCAGAGTCCGCTGGGGACTTCGAGGAGAATCTCCTCCGAAAACGCATCGCCTTTCTTGATGTAGACCCGCCTGCCGTCCTTGATCGTGTTGTCGCTGATCTTTTCCGCAAGGAATTGCGCCATCTGGCGAACGGCCGTCTTGCGGATGATATCCAGTTCGTCGCGCTGGTCCTTCATAAGGCGGCCGATCTCGTGTTCCTCGATCTGGCGCGTCCGTTCGTCCTTTTCAACGCCCTTGCGGGAGAAGACCTTGGCGTCTATGATGATACCTTCAACCCCGGGCGGCACGCGAAGCGAGGTGTCTTTCACATCGCTTGCCTTCTCGCCGAAGATCGCCCGCAGGAGCTTTTCTTCGGGAGTAAGCTGGGACTCACCCTTGGGGGTGACCTTGCCGACCAGGATGTCGTTGGGCTTGATGTATGCGCCGATGCGGATGATGCCGCTGTCGTCGAGGTTTTTCAGCGCCTCATCCCCGACATTGGGGATGTCGCGCGTGATCTCCTCCTTGCCGAGCTTGGTGTCACGGGCGACGACTTCGAACTCCTCGATATGGATCGAAGTGAAGACGTCTTCCTTAACGATGCGCTCGCTAACCAGGATCGAGTCTTCGAAATTATACCCTCCCCAGCTCATGAAGGCGACCATGACATTGCGTCCCAGCGCGAGTTCGCCGTGATCGGTCGAGGGGCCGTCCGCAAGGATCTGGCCTTTCTTGACGAAGTCGCCCTGCTTGACGAGCGGCTTCTGGTTTATGCACGTGTTCTGGTTCGACCGCTGGAACTTGATGAGCTTGTAGATGTCGACGCCGCGGCCGATATCCATGCTGCTGGTGGCGCGCACCACGATTCGGGTTGCGTCGACGTACTCGATGATCCCCTCGCGCTTTGCAACGATGGTTACCCCGGAGTCCTTGGCCACGATCCGCTCGATGCCGGTTCCGACCAGAGGCGCCCGCGTCTGGATAAGAGGAACCGCCTGACGCTGCATGTTGGATCCCATGAGGGCGCGGTTGGCGTCGTCATGTTCCAGGAACGGAATGAGCGATGCGGATACGGACACGAGCTGATTCGGAGAGACGTCCATATACCGGATTTCGTCCGGCGGCACCATGACGAACTCGCCCGCCTTTCTGGCCGAGATCGACTCGTCGGTGAACCGTCCCTCTTCGTCGAGTCCCGCGTTGGCCTGGGCGATGGGGTAATCCTTTTCGTCCATTGCCGTGAGGTAGTTGACGGCATTGCGGGCCATCGATTCCTCCACCTTCCGGTAGGGCGTTTCGATGAACCCGTAGGGATTTACGCGGGCGTAAGTCGAAAGAGACACGATAAGGCCGATGTTGGGACCTTCCGGGGTCTCGATCGGGCAGATACGGCCGTAGTGCGTCGGGTGAACGTCGCGGACTTCGAAACCCGCGCGCTCGCGCGTGAGACCGCCGGGTCCCAGGGCGCTCAACCGGCGCTTGTGGGTGATTTCCGAGAGCGGGTTCGTCTGGTCCATGAACTGGGAGAGCTGGCTCGTGCCGAAAAATTCCTTCACCACGGCCGAAACGGGCTTTGCATTGATGAGGTCGTGGGGCATGAGCGCCTCCACTTCCTGCAGAGTCATTCTCTCCTTTATGGCCCTTTCCATGCGGACAAGGCCGATACGGTACTGATTCTCGAGCAGCTCGCCAACGGCGCGGACACGGCGGTTGCCGAGGTTGTCTATGTCGTCGACCGGTCCCTGGGAGTCCTTGAGCTTAATGAGCTGCCGGACCGCTGTCAGGATGTCGTCCTTGCGAAGCGTGCGGTAGTCGAGCGGCACGTCGAGACCAAGCTGGAGATTGAGCTTGAGCCGGCCTACTTCGGACAGGTCGTAGTGGTCAGCGTTGAAGAACAGATTGTTGAAAAACTCGTTTGCCACTTCAAGGGTAGGGGGATTGCTGGGCCGCAGCCTGCGATAGATTTCGATCAACGCATCTTCCCGGGCGTTCACCTTATCCATGAGAAGGGTGTTGCGGAAAGACGGGCTGATATCCGGACCTTCCAGGTGGAGCAGTTCGATTTCGGAGATCGAACGATCCCGGAAATCCCCCAGCATGTCTTCGTTGATCGTATCGTTGCACTCGGCGACAACTTCACCGGTGGTGAAGTCGATGACGTCCTGGGCAAGCACCTGGCCGATGAGTTCGGCGGACTTTACGGGCAGCCTGGTGATCCCCATTTCGACAAGCCTCTTGAGGGCCTGCTTGCCGAGCTTCCTGTTCCTTTTTATAAGAACTTCGCCCGTTTCCGGATGCAGAATGTCGTCCGAGGCGCGGGTGCCGAGAAGGATGTCCGGATTGAGTTCCTTTTCCGACTGCTTATCCGCGGTGAGAAAGATTTTCTCGCTGGGGTAGAAGTAGTTGAGAAGCTCTTCGGTAGTATAGCCGAGAGCCTTGAGCAGTACGGTGACGGGGAACTTTCTCCGTCTGTCGATGCGGATATATAGAATGTCCTTCGGATCGAACTCGAGGTCGAGCCACGAACCGCGCAGGGGAATAATGCGTGCCGAGTAGAGAATCTTGCCGCTCGAATGGGTCTTGCCGCG
>JAJFVB010000212.1 GCA_021372055.1 Desulfobacteraceae bacterium
GGAAATCGTGTGGAACGGCTTAGGCGAGATTGTTCAACTCTGGCCGATTGCGCCGAGCCGCGTCACTCCGATGCTTAAAGACGGCCAGCTTGTCTATGAAATCAGCGTTGGGAGTGAGAAAAAGACGCTTGACAGGTCAAAAATCCTCCATATTCCCGGCCTCGGTTTTGATGGTCTTATGGGCTACAGCGTTATTTCGATGGCCCGGAAATCGATCGGTCTCGGCATGGCGATGGAAACATTTGGTTCCACATATTTCGGGAATGGCACTCATCCGAGCGCGGTCGTCACTCATCCCACCAAGCTAGATAATGAGGCCGCACGGATCGCAATGAGCAATGTTTATGCGGGACTCGGCAATGCTCATCGGCTCATGGTCTTGGAAGATGGGATGAAAATCGAAAAGGTTGGCATCCCCCCGGAAGATTCACAGTTCCTTGAGTCAAGACAATTTCAGATCCCGGAAATCGCAAGGTGGTTCAATCTCCCCCCGCACAAACTGAAAGACCTGACGCGGTCCTCATTCTCGAATATCGAATCCGAGCAGATTTCTTTCGTCACAGATTCAATTCTCCCGATCCTGATTCGGCTTGAGCAGCACTATAACATGCAGCTCCTGACCGAAACTGAGCAATTTAGGCAGGGAATTTATACCCGGCACAACGTCGATGGCCTCATGCGTGGCAACTCAAAGGACCGATCCGACTATTACAAAGCCATGTTTGGCATCGGGGCCATGACGATCAACGAAATACGGGAAAAGGAAAATTGGGACCCGAATCAAGATCCTTACGCGGATGAGCTTTTTGTCCCGGTCAACAACATGATCCCACTATCCAAGATCGATGAATACATGGCCAAGGGACAGGCAAAAACGGAGGTACGGAGCGATGAAGAAGTGGTATGAGATTATAAATAAGTCCGACCGTGCAGAGGTGTGGATTTATGAAGAAATTGGTGAGGATTTCTGGACCGGCGGCGGGATTACCGCAAAGAACTTCCAGAAGGAACTTTCTGACATCAAAGCCCCTCGGATCGATCTTCATGTCAATTCTCCGGGCGGGTTGGTGTTTGACGGGATCACCATTTACAACCTCCTGAAACAGCACCCGGCCAATGTTACGACCTACATCGATGGTCTGGCGGCCTCCATCTCCTCCGTTATCGCTCTTGCCGGTGACAAGGTGATCATGGCCGAAAATGCCCTTTTCATGATTCACAAGGCATCCGGGGGCATTTATGGGAACTCGGACGACATGCGCTATTATGCGGACATGCTCGACAAAGTAAATGGGTCGATCGCCACAACATACATTTCCAGGACAAAAAAAGACGAATCTGAAATCAACGACCTCATGGCCGCCGAGACTTGGTTTAATGCCGAAGAAGCGCTGGCCGCCGGATTTATTGATGAGATCAGCGGGGAGGTGGACATGGCCGCGTGTGCGAAGTTCATCCCCGTCATGGCGAAAGCGGGTTTTAGGCACGTTCCGGAGGGAATTGTAGCGAACAATGAAAAACTGACAGCAAAAGATGCGGAAAAGGCCCTGCGCGATGCCGGATACTCCCGCAAGCAGGCAAAGGAAATTCTGGCAAAGGGCTATCAAGGCGATCTGCGCGATGCAGATGGACCTGAAGCGCCCCCGACTCTGCGCGATGCCGAGCCGAAAAAGAAGGACCGTATAGCCGACATACTCACAAGAGCGGAAATTGTAGCACCATCAACCACATAAAAGGAGAAAACGAAAATGAAAACCATAAGCCAGTACAGAGAAGATATCAAAAACCTGAAGAAAAAAGGTGACGATATCGAAGCAAAGGCAACGCTTGAGAACCGTGACCTTTCCGATTCGGAACTCGCTCTCTTGAATGAAATCGGCGACGCCACGGATGACCTGATGAAGACCGTTGCCACGTTGGAGCGCCGGGATAGAACCGCGAAGATCCTGGAAGCACCCGATGGAGCCGTTACCGTACCGAGCAACAAGAAAATGGACATCCGACCTGTCGAGAAGGATCGTTTTTCCAGTCTCGGCCAGCAGATTATGGCGATTAAAAACGCCGGGATGCCCGGCGGCCATGTCGATCCGAGGCTTTTCAACGTGGCCTCCGGATTGAATGAAACCGTCCCCAGCGAAGGTGCATTTCTTGTTCAGTCGGATTTTACGGCAGAACTGCTCCAGGATGTTATCGCCACGGGAATTCTTGCCCCCAAATGCCGCAGAGTTACAATCTCCGGAAATGCCAATAGCACCAAAATCAATGGCATCGATGAGACTTCTCGTGCATCCAGTCGCTACGGTGGAATCATTTCCTATTGGGAAGGTGAAGCGGACAAGTTCACCGGCACGAAACCGAAATTCCGGCAGATCGAATTGAGCCTCAAAAAGCTAACGGGCCTTTGTTACGCGACGGATGAAAACCTACAGGACGCCTCGCAGCTCGAAGGGATTATCCGGGAGTCTTTTAACGGCGAGTTCGGTTTTCAGATTGATGACGGAATCATCAATGGCACTGGCGCTGGTCAGTTCCTGGGCATCCTGAATGCCGGTAGCCTTGTGTCCGTGGACAAAGAAGTCGGGCAGAAAGCGAAAACCATCGTCGCCGAGAATGTCATCAAAATGTCTTCCCGGATCTTCGCGTCGAGCTACCAGAATGCGGCCTGGTATGTCAATCAGAACACCCTCCCGCAGCTTTACACGATGTCCATTGCAGTTGGTACTGGCGGCCAGCTTGTATTTGTCCCGCCTGGTGGTCTGTCCTCAGCTCCTTACGGCTCGTTGCTTGGTCGCCCGGTAATCCCCATTGAGCAGTGCGCGACCCTCGGAACGGTGGGCGATATCATCCTTGCCGACCTTTCGAAAGGCTACGTCCTCGCAGAGAAGGGGGGGCTCGAATCTGCGGTTTCTATTCACGTCCGCTTCGAGTACGCTGAGAGCGTCTTCCGCTTCATCCTGCGTATGGACGGCCAGCCGGTTCGTGCGTCGGCTCTCACTCCCTACAAGGGCTCGGAAACCCTCGGCCATTTCGTTGCGCTGGCAACCAGAGCGTAATTAACAACCATGCCGGGGTTTAGGCCCCGGCCTCAATAAGGAGGAATATCATGAGTGGATTCAATTTAGCAGAAACAGGGCATCTGGTTCAATTATGGGAACCGGCCAATCATACGGCGGCGGAAAGCACCAAAGTCATTAACATGGAAAACTACAGTCATTGTACCGTCATTCTGAGTTATGGGGCAACGCCAGCGGCGGATGGCCTGATCACGGTCGAGTCATGCGATGACATGACGCCGACGACTCACACTGAAATCGCCTTCGATTACTACGAGTGCATCGTTGATTTCGAGGGGGCGCTCGGCGATGTGATGAGCACCAAGAAAACGGCGGCAACGACGGGCCTGGTCCCGACGGCAGTGGCGAACATCATGTATATCATTGAACTGGAAGCATCCCAGCTTACACCCGGGCATATCGGTTTCCGGTTTAGTCAGGCGAACCCCACGGGCGATTCCATTATGTCAGCTGTGGCCGTGCTGAGTGGTGCGCGTTATAAATCCCCGGCAAGCCCCACGGTGATTGCGTAATCTTATAACCAGGGGCGGTGTAAAACCCGCCCCACACAATAGGAGGAAACAATGAACTACAACCCCTCTACGATCGAACGGATCGGAGATTTGATCAACGGCATCCGGGTCGATACCGGCGCTCTTGCCGCCGAAACGTATTTTCATCAGAATCAGACCGAACTTTTCACGGTGCACGGGCGTGTCCGCATTCATTTGCTTTTCGGTGAGGTTACGGAGGCGATTTCGAATAATGCCGCTACGGTCCTTTATAATTTTACATCTACATCCCCCTCCATCGCCGTGCAGCCCATGTGTGCGGCATCCGGCTCTGTGGCTCAGTTGGCCGTCGGTGAGCGGATTTTCTGGGTGGGCGGCGCGGTTGCAACTGCGGCGGTCCTTACGGCAACCCCCGGCATTTCCGATATTAACCCGGCCCCTCAGATCGTCGGCACGGATGGAGGTGTCGGAACGATCGGTATCAAGGCCGAAGCAGCAGACTGCACGGATGGAACGGTTAAGTTTTCCGTCTTCTACACCCCCTTGTCGGATGGCGCTTATGTTGAGGCACTTGTTTAATTAACCTTTCTGGCGGGTAGTCTCCACGATGCCCGCCACACACTGAGGACGGAACCATGAAAAAAATCCTTTTTGCAATCATTCTGGCGGCACTTCTTATCCTTCCGTCTTTATCC
>JAJFVB010000019.1 GCA_021372055.1 Desulfobacteraceae bacterium
TGCGACATGTGCAGCGGGGCCGTGCTGCTGTATGGGATCCCGAAGGTGGTCATCGGGGAGAATCGCACGTTTCGCGGGCCGGAAGACTATGTGCGGTCGCGCGGTGTGGAACTGGTGATCGTGGACGATGCCCAGTGCCACCGGCTGATGGAGGCGTTTATCAAAGAGCGGCCCCAGCTTTGGAACGAAGACATTGGGGTCTAGGTTTTTACCACGAATGAACACGAATGCGCACGAATATTTTCACCATGATGAACCTGAAGGGCATGAAGGAGCGTTTGAAAGAGGTTTACAGCACAAATTCTTCGAGCTCCGTAGAAACTAGTTCAACTCGGCACGCCGAGCCTGTGCAGCAGGCGGCAGGTTGTAGCCTCGCCCGCAAGGGCGTGGGGAACAAGCACATCCAAAGTCCCCCACCAAGCCCGCGCAGCGGGCGCCCATATTTGTTCTTTTCTAAAAAGCGTTTTTCATTTGATTTGAACGACCGCTGGAGAATCTATTTTGCCTTGGGGACTGAGATAAAGTCGCGCAGGCGGATCGGGCAATTCATTTCGACGGAGCCGTCATTTCGGATGATTTGGTAGTTGAACCAGCTTGCGTCAATATAACGGGGATTGATGTCGAACGCGAAGATGATCGCGTTGGGGTCCGTTATCTTCTGCCGGAGCGTTATGGGGATGTATTTTTGTTCCACCGACTGTAAAGAACTGGAATACACGAATGTCGTGTCCTGCCACACTACAATATTGCCATTTTGCCTGATTGTCTTCCGCGGTCCCGGCGATATAGAGATTGCCACGATATAGCTTTCAAATTGATTATGCATCAACTGCTGCTTTTCGAAATTGACGGCGAAGCGGAAGCCCTCGTAGCTGGACTGCTGAGGGGTAATGGAAAAATCAGGCACTTCGGCGGATAGATTTTGGGATAACAATAAAGCAAACGCGATTGTTGGAATGATAGAGTAGTTCATTTGATTTCCTTCCGGCTCGATTCTGGTTAAAGGCTCTTTCATGAGACATAGGTACCCAGTCAGTCCGCGCTGCCGTTCGAGGGTGTCCTTCAGGTTGATATTTTAGGTAATTTGGCTGGAAAGGCAAGGGGAATCGATTGTGAATTGGAAACTGGGAAAAGGATAATGGAGCACACATCGCCTCCGGCGATTTGGAGAGGAAGGCGGCTGTTCAAATAGATTCTTCGACTCGGTCTTCGGCACTCGCTCAGAATGACCGCCTGAGGTCATTTTCCATTTTCAATTGAAGGAGGAATCACACGGTTACGCCTGGATGCCGGAGCGAGGTCCGGCATGACAAACCTTTTCTTCCTCGCTTCCGCCTTCACAAGAGGCTACGGCGGGACAGCGCGCGAGGAAGAGGAAGAGAGAGAGAGAGAGAGAGAGAGAGTAGTCGGCAGGCTCGCGTACCGGAGGTTTACACCTCCGGCTAAATAACTTTCGCCCTTTGGGCTTGCACATTGAAGAAGTGTCGTTCGCCGCAGGTGGAAGGTTGTTATACCTTTCGTCGCCGCGTGACACTCCCCCCTTGGCAGGGGAGATTTGTTGCGGGCTTTTTAAGCATTTACTGGTGAAGTGACGGGGTCGGCAGGCCGATAAGTGGGGGATAGAGTTTCCAAGCATGAAGGGCAAGGAGAATCCAATGGATCCGATGGGCTGGTTTTTTGTCGCGGCGGGGTTGTTCAGCCTGTGCGGCGGCGTCTTCGATTGGGATTGGTACATGAATGCGCGGAAGGCGCGGTTCATCGTGAGCCTGGTCGGCCGGGGCGGGGCACGCGTGTTCTATATCGCCGGAGGCTGGCTGCTGGCGGTCCTGGGTGTATTGATGCTGCTTGGAATCCTGACCATCAAGACACGCTAGCAATCGCGTGCGGGCGCGACGCCCATTCCTATAGCCAGAGCAATCATTACTGAGGCGGCTGCTTGACGGGAACAAGTTGTTCGCCGCCGACGGCCCGTTCGATCTGGAGCGTATCATTGCTCTTGAACCGCAGCTTGTATGTCATCACCGTCTGACCCTGGTCCAGGACGTCCATCACGATCGCATTGTCTTCAAGTTTCACGACATAGTCGTTTGCATTCTGCACGGCACCGTTTTCGTATTTCAGGACCTTGCCGCCCTCAAAGATGAGGGCCCAATCCTGTTCGCGGTTGAGCCATTTGCCCTGCAGCCGCTTGTTTCCATTTCCCATTTCCAAATGAAAGAGCAATCTATGCGGCCACGCCCGCATGCCGGAGCGCAATCCGGCATGACATAAAAGGGAGTTTGAGTCGGGAATTGGGGGTTTTCGGGATTGTGAAGGTTTCATTTATCTGGTATAATAAAGGTTTTGCACAGGTAAACGGGTATCAACGAGGCGGTTTTGAGCAAAGGCAAGGCAAGCAAGGGGTTTGTGGTGTGGCTCACGGGGCTGTCGGGCTCGGGCAAGAGCACGCTGGCCCAGGCGCTTTGCGAGAAGCTGGAGGCGGCGGGGCTGCCGATCGAACGGCTCGACGGCGACGTAATGCGGGGCGTATTTCCGAATACCGGCTTCACCAAGGCCGCACGGGACGAGCATATCCGGCGGGTGGGCTTCATGGCGTCACGGCTGGAACATCACGGGGTAATCGTGGTGGCGTCGTTCATCTCGCCCTACCGGGAGGCACGGGATTTTGTGCGGGGGCTGTGCAAGAATTTTGTCGAGGTGTACGTGAAGACCTCGATCGAGGAATGCCGGAGGCGCGATGTGAAGGGCCTCTATAAGAAGGCCGCCGATGGACAGATCAGCGGGTTTACGGGCCTGGATGACCCGTATGAGGAACCCCTTACGCCGGAAGTGGTCATCGAGACCGAAAAGCTGACTTTGGAAAAATCGGTGGACAAGATGCTGCAGTATCTTAAGGAGCACCGGCGAATTGATTAATGATTA
>JAJFVB010000228.1 GCA_021372055.1 Desulfobacteraceae bacterium
AATCTCGCACTGGTCCATGCGCCCACTCGACTGGCTTCCGGGGAGGCACTGATGGCCGCCGGGCTCACCTTCCATTATTTTCCCTGCAACTCCGTCCTGCACAGGTGGGATGCGCGGTGCAAGTTCTTCGGTCTGCTCGTGCTCGCGCTCGGCATCCTCTGCATGGACACGGCGGCCCTACTGATCGTATCCCTGCTTTTCGCCGCGGCGCTCGCGGCATCCGGAATCCCGGTCAGGTCCCTTGCGGCCGACATGAAATCCTGGGCGTTATTTCTTCTGATCATCTTCATCTTTCAGGCCTTTTCCCTGAACGAGTCCGGACCCGCGCCGCCCGCGTGGTGGCCCTCCGATTACGCGCAGCTCTTCCCCGCCCTGGTAACGATCTGGCGCCTTACGCTCATGCTCTGCTTCGGGATGCTCTTCACCATGGTCACCCGCCCCCGGGAACTCCAGGACGGAATCATCTGGATGCTCATGCCCTTTCCGTTTCTTCCGGCACGCCGGATCGCCCTCATGGTGAGCCTCATGCTCCGGTTTCTTCCGCTCATTCTCGACCAGGCCGATGAGGTCAATCTCGCGACCCGCGCCCGGTTGGGCAACAGGCGCAGGAACCCGGTGCTCCGCATGAAGTATTTCGTGCTCCCGCTCTTCCGGCGTTCTCTCAAGAGGGCCGACGACCTCGCCCTTGCTCTGGCTGCGCGAGGCTATCGGGACGATCTGCCCTTCCGCTGCGCTCCGCTCCCGATGAAGCATTTCGCAAGCCTCATGCCTCTGGCTCTTCTGATCGCCTTCCTCGCGGGCTGGATTCCGTCCGTCGCATCGGCCTCATGGAACTCTTTCGTCGCACTCGCCTTTGGTGTATTGTCCTGACCTGCTCCCGTGGCGAAGACCACGTTGAACTGCGCAAGGACCAATCATACACTCTCGGAGGCGGCAATGAACGATCGCGATGATTCTCTCTCGATTGAAACTCTCACCGCGCAGGCCCTTGGATGGGTGGATCACGACACCCGCTCGGTCATACCCCCGATCTATCCTTCGACCACTTACGAACGCGGTCCCGACCTGACCTATCATCACGACCGGAAATACACGCGGGCGGACAATCCCACCTACGATCAGGTGAGCGAACTGCTCAGGATGCTCGAGGGGGGGGCCGACGCCCAGCTCTTTGCATCGGGCATGGCGGCCACGGTCGCCGTATTCCAGGCCCTCAAGCCGGGCGACCACGTAATTGTGCCGGAAAACGTCTACGGCGGAGTCCGCAAATGGCTGACCGGCTTCGCACACCCGTGGGGAATCGATTTCGACGCAGTCCCCAACGAGGACGTCGAGGCCTTGAAGGCCGCCCTGCGCCCCGGCAAGACGAAGATCGTCTGGATCGAAACGCCGTCCAACCCCGAATGGAGAATCATGGACATCAAGGCGTCCGCCGCGCTGGCCCATGAAGCCGGGGCGATCGCGGTGGCCGACAACACCGTGGCCACTCCCGTGCACACCCGGCCGATCGAACTCGGCGCGGACATCGTGATGCATTCGGCCACGAAATACCTGAACGGACACGGCGACGTGCTTATGGGCGCTCTTGTGAGCGCCGGGGAATCGGAACTCTGGCACCGCATCCACGAGATCGCGCACGACGCGGGGGCGCTTCCCGGCCCCTTTGAGACGTGGCTGCTCCTGCGCGGGATGCGCACACTGTTCCTGCGCATGGAAAGGATCAGTTCGAATGCGCTTGCCGTGGCGCGCCATTTCAGGAAGCATCCCAAGGTCACCGAGGTACTCTATCCGGGCCTCCCCGAGTGCCGGGGCCACGAGGTCGCGCTCTCCCAGATGCGCAGGGGCTTCGGGGGAATGCTCTCCATGAGGATAGCGGGAGGACGCGAAAAGGCTGTCGCAGTGCAGGCGGGGGTTAAGGTCTTCAAGAGGGCGACTTCCATGGGAACCACGGAAAGCCTGATAGAACACCGGGCAAGCTACGAAGGACCCGGCAGCCCCGTTCCCGGCGATCTGCTGAGGCTCGCCATCGGGATAGAAAACGTATCCGATCTCATTGCGGACCTGGAACAGGCTCTTGCCGCCGTTTGATACGCATTTCCGTTCAAAAATACACCAAAGAACGCTTTTGAAAAGCGTGGGGAGCCTGCTCCCCACACCCCACACGCAGCTGCGCTGCTCATTTTGATGCCGTCGCGGGGCCGTCCTCCCATTCCGGAAGCACCTCCGGAGGGACGTTCCACTCCGGGGGAACCGCGGCTTCGAGTCTCAGAGGTTTCCCCGTGACGGGGTGATCGAGCGAAAGCCGCCAGGCGTGCAGGTAAAGACGTTCGGCCCGCTTTGCGCCGTACATTCTGTCGCCTGACACGGGATGTCCCGTTTCGGCCAGATGAATTCTGATCTGGTGCGTCCTGCCCGTGAGCGGGCATGCCCAGACGAGGGAGCGATCCCCGTCGCGGTGGAGCAGGCGGAAAACGGTTTCCGCGCTCTTGCCTTTCCCCTTGCCGACAGCCCTGTATTTCCCGCCGATTTTGCCTATTTCCGCATCGCAGGTCCAACTCCGCAGGTCCGGGCAGCCTTCGATCCAGGCCAGGTATTCCTTGCGGCAGTTCTTCCGCTCGAAGATCCTGCCGAGCCTGGCGTTGACTCCCGCCTCGAGTGCGAACAGCATCAGGCCGCTCGTTTCGAGGTCCAGCCTGTGGTGGAGCGCCGCGTAGGTTTTTCGGCTTCCCTCCCGCCGAAGAAAGCGCAGGAGCGCGGCAAAAATGTTGTTGTAAGCATCGTAGGGCGTCTGCTGACTCGGAGTTCCGGGTTCCTTGTCGTAAGCGAGAAGATGACGGTCGCGGAAGAGAATCCGGACGGGATTCAGCTCATAGAATCTTTTCACTCCATAGGGGGGGAACGTGACCGAAACGGTCTCCGCCTCCTCCAGTATCCTCCCGGGGTTCCTCTCCATGCGCCCCCGAACATAAACCGAGCCGAAATCGATCAGCGCTTCGGATTCTTCCAGGGATAGTTTCAGGAAGCGGGAGACTTCCTCCCGCAGGATCAACCCGGTCTTTCCACCGTCCACCCGCCAGGTGAAACTGGAGGGCGGTCCCGCTCCGGAGGGGGCCGCGCGGCCAGATTCACTCATCGGAACCATCCGGTTCCGGACCGGCGGACGCGGGACCGGCCTCATCTTCCCATGCGGCCTCATCCATCATGGCGTCCACGTCGAAATCCTCGCCCGAATCGTCCCCCATCTCACGGCTTACGGACTTGATCCATTTTACCATGCTCCCGGGATCATTCTCATCCAGGTCCGCGAACCGGGAGGGATCGGCCAGCCGCTCAAGCCGCGTTTCCTCGGAGAGGCGAACGCGAACGCGCGACGGGACCCTTTTGACTTCTTCGTTACCGCAGTGCTTGCAGACGGGACGAACCTCTTCGGAAACCCGGAAGGTGATCACCTCGGTTTTGCGGTTGCATTTCGGGCAGCGGTATTCGTAGATCGGCATTGCTTTTCCTCGAGATCAAACGATCACGTACTTTTTTATCGTATGCACGATTTCGTCCGGATCGTCCAGAACCGAAACGAGATCGATATCCTCGGGCGAAATGAAGCAACCGTCGACCAGAGTCTTTTTGATCCAGTCCAGAAGCCCGCCCCAGTATTCACTGCCCACGAGTATGACGGGAAAGGGCTTTATGCGCCTTGTCTGGATGAGGGTAAGGGATTCGAAGATCTCATCCATCGTTCCGAATCCGCCCGGCATGCCGATGTACGCCTGAGCATATTTTACGAACATCACCTTGCGCACGAAAAAGTACTCGAAATTCAGGTGTATGTTGGAGAAGGGGTTCGGGTTCTGTTCGAGAGGCAGATGAATGTTCAGACCGACCGATTTGGCCCCTCCCTCCCTTGCGCCCTTGTTGCCCGCCTCCATGACCCCCGGTCCGCCTCCGGTAATGACGTTGTAGCCGTTCCGAGCCAATCGCAGAGCGATTTGATAGGTCTTTTCATATGTCTCGTCACCCGGTTTGACCCTGGCCGACCCGAAGATCGACACCGACGGGTAGATATCTGCCAACGCTTCGAAACCATTGACGAATTCACCTAAAATCTTAAACAAGCGCCAGGAGTCCTGGATGGTCATCGCATCAATCACATACTGTTTCTCAGGCATCAGCGGGTCCTTTTCAAAAGAGATGAATGACGGGTCAAAGTTCATCGGAACAGTTTCCGTACAAATGCGCAAGGGGCAAATTATATTAAGGAGTTGTGTCAGGAACAAGGGCAGAGTTTCCTGCTTCGAAGTCAAAATTCGGAGGTGAATAGTATTGAACGGGTCGCCTTAATGAGCTATCTTGTCGGAACAAATTGCCTTTATTTTGTATTTTCCGATCGCGGGCTTTTCTCGACAGGAGGGACATGCAGAGGAGCACAAAGGAGGCTGTGGATGGACATGAAAGAGTTTGTGAGGGCGGCTCTGAAGAAAGTGGCTCAAAAGATGCGCGAGGGCAGCCTGGACATACACGAAGACGGCTACAGTGATGCCGAGGAAATGCTTCTCGATTGGGTCTGGATTGAGCTTAAGGAGGAGTCTCCGGACAAGGACGCGGTCGTCGACATGGATTTGGACGATCTGTACGAAGTAATCGAAAGTTCAGCGGACATGTACGAGGATTACCATATCCTGCTCGAAACCGTCAAGGCCGGCGCCTGATTCCGATAGTAGTACCACTCTAGCGGCGTACAATGGAAGCGCTCTTCCCGGAGCGCTTTTTTTGTCCCCCGCAACGATCCGTGTGAAAGGTAGAAAGCATGAAACCCGTACACCTCCATCCCGGCCGTGAGCGGCGCGTATTGCAGGGGCACCGGTGGGTGTTCAGCAACGAAATTTCCGACCCGCTGGGGGAATTCGAGCCCGCAAGCCTGGTGGAAGTCTTTTCGGCCCGTGGAGTATCGCTTGGCTGCGGGTACATCAATCCGGCATCTCTTATTGCCGTGCGGCTCTTCGGACCTCCGGGGCGGGAGCCAGGCCCGGACTTCTTCCGCGAAGCGCTGAGCAAATCCGTTCGATACCGCGAATGGATTTACCCGAATTCCCGGTGCTGCCGGATTGTCTTCGGCGAATCGGACAACTTGCCCGGCCTCGTCGTCGACCGCTACGGAGATGTCCTCGTATACCAGATCGGGACCCTCGGCATGGCAAGGCTGGAACCCCTTGTCTGCGAGTTGCTGCTCGAAATCCTGAAGCCCGCGGCGCTCGTCTACCGCAATGACTCGCCTTCGCGGTCTCTGGAGGGCCTGCGGCAGGAAAAAGGAATCGCCTTTGGTGAGCTACCCGGAAGGATCCCGGTTGAAATCGACGGCCTGCGCTACGACGTCGACGTGCTGGGAGGGCAGAAAACCGGGATGTTTCTCGACCAGCGCGATAACAGGAGCGCCCTTCGCAAATGGACTCCGGGCGGGAAGGTCCTCGACCTGTTCTGCTATAATGGAGCCTGGAGCCTATCGGCCGCAGCCGGAGGAGCCGCTGAGGTGATTGGCGTGGACGTCTCCGTGCCCGCCATCGAATCGGCTCTCGGAAATGCCGGCCTGAACGGTTTCGGCGAGCGATGCTCCTTCGTGGCAAGCGACGTTTTCGACTACCTCAAGAAGGCCGAACGCGGAGCCTTCGACGTCATCATCCTCGACCCTCCCGCCTTCGCGAAAACCAAATCGGCCGTGGCGGAAGCAAAAAAGGGCTACACGGACATCAACCGCCGCGCCCTTCTCGCCCTGAAACCCGGAGGGCTGCTCATAAGCTGCTCCTGCTCCTATCACATGAGCGAAGAACTCTTCCTCTCGGCGCTCGGCGCGGCCTCTCAATCAAGCGGCCGCAGGCTGAGGCTCATTCAGGTGCGCGGGCAGTCTCTCGATCACCCGGCCCTTCTGGCCATGCCCGAGACGAAATACCTGAAGTGCTGCGTGCTGCAGTCGTTTTAATACCGAATTGCGTCCAAGATAGAACTAATGGAAAAGAGCGGGGGAAATGATTTCCCCCGCTCGGCCTCAGGGCTTGGCGCTTGCAGCCTGGCCAACGGCCCGCCGCAAGCGCCAAAATGAGCAGCGCAGCTGCGTGTGGGGCGTGGGGAGCTTGCTCCCCACGGTCTGAAAGCTTGGTATCGTCTTGAACGCTCATTGGTATAAAAACCGTTTTGACGAGCGCGCGGGGAGCGCAGCCCCCTCACGCCTCATTTGGCGGCACGAACCTGCGGCCCGCCGGCGGCGGCGCCTTTCCGCACTTCCCGCTCGAAGTCGCCAAGCGATTCCACCACGAGAACGCGCGTTCCCACATCCGCCCAGCCGAAGAGCTTCTCCGCGTTATCGACCGGCAAAATGATGCAGCCATGCGAGCAGCGGGCGCCGAAAACATTACCCGCGTGGATGTAGACAGCCTCGTAGATGTGCAGGGAAAACGGCATCCAGGCAGGCTTGCCGTATTCATTGGGATAGGAGCGCGAAACGTGCTCCGCGTCCTTCAGTTCGACCCGGTAGAAGCCCGCGCGCGTGTCCTGGCCCGCATGTCCGATGCACGCCTGGCTGTCTTTCAAAAGGACTCCGGATTCGTACCAGCCGATAAAAGGGATATCCTTTACGATGAGGATGAACTTCGGGGCGTTCAGGGAGGCCGGCAATTGGACGGGCAGAGGAGTCCACTCCTTATATGCCCTGAAGTCGTTCGGGACCTTCAGCTTTTTGCCGTTGCGGATATCCTCGCGAATATAGAAAGCTTCTTTGATGTTGAGCCTGGAGAGTATCTCCCTGCAGGTATTGATGTCGAGGTCGGGATTGGAATTTTCCAGTTCGAGCAGTTCGTTTTCGGAAACCGCCCGCTCCGTCCATGGCGGGTTTCCGGCGGCGGAAAATGCGGGAGAAGAAAACGACAGACAGAGAGCGAAGACCAGCAAAGACGATAGTGTGATGTTCATTTCCAAAACCTGTTTCATTGAAATTGTGAGATGTTCAAAGGCTCATTCGCGGCAGAGCTGCGGCAGAATTCAGAGCCGCAGGGCGTAGGTCGCGCCCAGTTTGTTCGTGAATCGTTCGGGTCCTTTGAGAACGCGTTTCCCAACGGCGCGGGCGATGGTGCGGAGCATTCCGTGGAAAAGGACCTGGTGGGCCGGGTAGAGGATGTACCAGTAGAGCAGCCCCGGCAGCCCCTTCGGGCGGAACCGGGAAAGCTGCTGCAGCTCGGTCGTGCCGTCGGGCAGTGAGCTGATGCGGAACTCCAGGAGAGCTTCCCCCGGCGTCTTCATTTCGGAGAGCAGCAACAGCCTGTGAGGCGCGGAGATCCGGAGCACGCGCCAGAAATCGAGGGCATCCCCGACAAAGAGTTCGGTCGGGTGCCTCCTTCCCCTCGACAGGCTCGTCCCGCCAAAAAGCTTGTCGAGCCAGCCGCGCGCTTTCCAGAGCGATTCGCCGTAGTACCACCCGTGCTCGCCGCCGATCCGCACGATGCGCTCCCAGATCTCCTCCGGAGAAGCCGCGAGACGGATCCGGTAGCCGCATTCCATGATAGCCCCGCCGGCGTACTCCTCATCCCCGAAGTACGCCCACTCGGGCGGTGTCAGCGGCCCGGCGTCGCTCCATCTTCCCTCGATCTGCTGACGTTCAACCTTGGCAATGGCACGGCGGATGGTTTCCCTGCTGTCGAGCAGTTCCAGGGGGATGATGGACCGGATGCTGTTTTCCCCGCACACGGCCCCGTTTGACAGCTCCTCGGCAATCGGCCGCACGACGCGGGCAGGGAGGGGAGTGACGAGGTGCGTCCAAAGCGCGCTTATCTGGGGTGAAATGAACGCAACGGGGATGACGTATCGCCGGGGTAGTTCGGCTACTTCCGCGTAAATCTGGATCAATTGCTCATAGGTCAGGATCTCTGGACCGCCTATATCGAACGCGCGGCCGATGGTCTCGTCGTGATCGAGACACCCCGTGAGGTATCCAAGCGCGTTTCGGATGGAAATCGGCTGCGCGGGCTTTTGCATCCAGGGGGCGGCAAACATCACCGGCTGGCGATCCGCGATGTAGCGCAGGATCTCAAAAGATGCGCTGCCCGAACCAAGCACTACCGCCGCCCTCAGGCAAGTGAGCGGAACCCGGCCGGACCCCAGGATCTGGGCGGTTTCGCACCGGGCGCGCAGATGCTTGCTCCCCATGCTTCCGCAAGCCTGCTCCAGCCACCCGAAGTAGATCAGCCGTTCGAGCGACGAGACCGAAGCGGCTCGAACCATGTTCAGAGCGGCCTGCCGCTCGGCTTTTTCGAAATCGACCCCCGGGGAGTGCATGAAATTGACCAGGTAATACGCCGCACGGCAACCGTCGACGGCGGTCTTCAGCCTTTCAAAGTCGAGCACGTCGGCAACTGCGATTTCGAGCTTGGGGTGCGCCGCCCACGGGCGCGAGTGGAGTTTTGCCGAAGATCTGCCGACCACGCGAACCCGGTAGCCCGCCTCCAGAAGAAGCGGAACCAGACGCCCTCCGATGTATCCGGTCGCGCCGATAACGACAATTGGACTTAACTTCATGCTGCAGTCCCGACAGAGATTCTCAACGGCTCTTGAAATGATTACATTAAATACGCTTTTTACTCGTGGATCTCCTTTTCCAGAAGATCGGCCGTGGAAGCGCAAACCGGACACCGTGCGTATGGGGAGCACTATTCCCGTGGACGATAAATACTATCATAAACGGGAAATGTCTCTTAGTAACACAATTTTCGGGGGGAGGCTCCAATGGAAAGATTCTTCAAAAAAATGCCGGATGATTTATTCTGCGAGATCTGCTCCGAGAGGAGGGGAATAAATCCCGATACGCTCAAGGAGGTGATTATCCTCGCGGTGGAAATAGCCCGCGAGGGAAGGGAGGGCAGAAGGATCGGGACCATGTTCATTGTATCGGATGCCCTGCAGGTGATGAAGAATTCCCGCAGCCTGATTCTGGACCCCCTCTACGGGCACCCCGAAGAGGTAAAGCGGATAACCGACGACGACATGCGGGAGACCGTGAAGGAGCTGGCTCAGCTGGACGGCGCCTTCGTGGTGACCGACGACGGAGTGGTCCTGTCGGCGTGCCGCTACATCGACGCCCGGTCGGAGGGCATAAGCCTGCCGCTCGGCCTCGGGAGCAGGCACATGGCCGCGGCATCCATAACAAAGCAGACCAACTCCGTGGCCGTGGTGGTTTCCGAAAGCTCCGTGGTGCGGATCATCGATGACGGAGAAATTGTCTCGGAAATCATTCCAGAGCTCTGGATGTTCAAGCGCTACAGCTCGCACCTGGACAGGCGGGGGAACCCCGTGGGACAGGAGATAGTCGTCGGAGCGGTCGAAGACGTCGAGCAGTGAAAGGGACTCAGCCCGGTCTCGACCCATGTTCCCCCGGGACGAATCTTCCATTGCCGGCTCGGAATCTTGCCGCCGGTTTCCTGGAGGGAGCGATGCCCGCCGCCCGTTTGCCGACCTTCCGATCGGGTCTTGGGCCCGCCATGATGTCCGCGATACAGCGTTCCGCAATGAGATCCACTCCCTGATCTCCCGCCATGAGCACCCCATTTCGGAGGATCGCCTCCAACTCCCTGAAATTACCAGGGAATGAATACTTTTTCAGCCGTTCGACGGCCCCGCGCTCGATCTTTGTCACGACCCGCGACGATTTGTTCCGGCTCTTGCGAAGCGGATTGATGCGCGGGTTCTGCAGCACGAAATCGACAAGCCTCTCCATGTCCTCCAGTCTTTCCCGCAGCGGAGGTATCGTGACGATGTGACCAAACCGGTGAAAGAGGTCAAGCCGGAAGGTCCCCTCCTCTACGGATTTCCTGAGATCTCTGTTGGTCGCCGCAACAACCACCGCCGGAATGTGGATCGGTTTTCCGAGCCATCCCGTCGGGTATATCGTCCGTTCATCCAGGTACTGGAGCAGTTTTGCCTGCATGCCGAGCGGCAGATCCCCGATTTCATCCAGAAAAAGCGTCCCGTTGTAGGCCATGGATATTGCGCCGGGCTGGGTGATCCCATCGGAGAAAGATCCGTAAATACTTCCGAAGAGTACGTTTTCCAGTATCTTTTCGCCAAGATTGGTGCATGTGACTTTCTGCAGCATCCCAACCCTGTCGCCCTGGCCACTCAGCCGGGCTTCCTCGTAGAGATATTCGTGAATGAAGTTGGCGATGATGGATTTGCCCGTGCCCGTCTCGCCCTGAATGAGCACATGTCCCTGGGTCAGAGCGGGACAGCCTTCGCTCAACAGTCCGAGAGCGCTGTGTTCGCATCCTTCCTCCAGTACCGCCCTGATCTGAGCTTTTGAATAGGTCGTGCCGTTAGCGGTGCAGGTGTGCTTGTCCCGCCTGGACCGCAACGCCCAAATCAACTCCATCAGAACCGCCAGTCCGTGGTTTCCGTTCAGCGGATTCGGCGCCAGGTCCCTCGGTTTGCTCAAGTCGAGCATCTTTTTCAATTTCACCATGAATTCGCGCATGGACCCGATGAAAAGACTCACGAAATTGTAGTTCTTGAATTCTTCCTCCGAGATCCTGACCGACCAGCCCACCTCGAGGAGGTCCGCATTGTCCGTTTCCGCTGCGGCGCGAATGGCCCGGATGCGTCTCCTGAAAAACTCCTCGATTTCGGTCCAGGTCCTCCTGTCGCCGGATACCAGGTACCCCGCGACGTTTCTGTCCAGCCAGAGGGTGCGGGAGTGGGCGGGGTCGAACACCCCGTCGAGCACGAACACGGGAATGTCCCTGGTCCGGAGACGGCCGAGCGTGTTCTCCACAGGCTCGCTTTCCGGCTCTCCCGCCTCGGGGAAAAATAGTATCGCGCCCACGTTTGCCTTGGACGGATCGCTTACAAAATTCACCCCCATTTGCTCAAGGCCCTTAAGGCCCATCCGGAACCGTTCACGATTTATGTATATTGTATGGGCTTTCCGCATCGATCCACCTTATCGGAAGTGCGTCTCAGGTCATCAAAGAGCGGGGGAATGATTTCCCCGCACCCCCGCAAGTATCGGTCCCACGCGCAAAGCGCGTGGGACCGAGCGCTCGGCGCTGGCGGCTGCTGGCCACCGGCCGCAACCGCCAGCGCAAAAATGCGCCGCGTAGCGGCGTGGGGGGTGTGGGGGGCGCGCACCCCACGCTTTTCAAAAGCGTTCTTCGGTACATTCTTGAACGCAAATGCGTATGCGACAGCCCTACGGCCCGGAGCAGGCGCCGTTCAGACGATTTCAAACTTTTCGCTTTTCAGAATAGCCGTCAGCCGTTCTTCGATGAACCGCCGGTAAACCGGCTCCCGGCATTTGCTTGCATGGGGTTTGTCAAACAGGGTGCTCGTAAGCATCTCTTCCCTTATTGCCGGGATTTCCCTTCTACGGATCGATTTCAAGCCGCCTGCCTTGATCCGCGAATCGATCCATCCATCGGTCCACCGCTTCATCAACTTGCGCCCCTGGTCCTTTACGATTCCGTATTCGTGCATCTTCAGGCGCAGCATTCTTTTGTCCTCATCCTGCAACCGGAGCAGATGCGGGCGCGTTCTCGCAAGCACGTTCCAGAGTTCGTTTTGCGACATGGGATTTTCGAGATCCGCCGGAACGCTGAGCGCCTTCCACGCCTCCTTCATCGTCTGCTCCCACTCGTCGGGGTAAAAAAAGGTGGACAGCGGCACAACGCCCCACAAAGGGGTTTTCACGCAGTTTCCCGTCACGAGTGACGAACTGTTCGGAGCATTGGTGAATTCTTCGAAGACGCTTATCTGGGAAATCCTGCGCAGACAAACCTCCGAAAAGTCCTCCGGCCCGTCCAGAAGCAGATCGCGATTGTTGTCGACAATGGCTTTGCCGGCAATCTTGAGCAGCCCGACACGCTTGGCTCCCCGCCTGATCGCGGAACCGGCGCCGGTGAAAGCATATCCGGAACTTTCATAGAGGTAGGTTTCGCGCGGAACGATGACCTCGCCGAACTCATTGATGATTATGGCAACGGCGGGAATGTCCTGCGGATTCCCATCCGGATCGGTTGCGGGATAGTCCTCGGATTCCAGTTGATCGGGCGGATCTTCAGACTCCTCCATATCCGATTCATCCTCGTCTTTGAGCGGATTCCCGTCACCGGTTCCGTCCCAGGCTTCTTCCGACTCCTCCGTGGCGTCGCCTTCTTCCCATTCGGAGCCTTCCAAAAGCTCCGGCGACTCCTCCCGGATCAGTTCAGGAATAACATCCTGAAGCGACTCCGTATTCCTTATTACCACCCCCTCCCTTCGCCGCTCGGAAATGTTCCGTGATCCCACACCCCGCTCCGCCAGGATGTCCGGGGTCCTGATTTTGCCCGTATCGGGCTTCAGGGTGCGTTTTCTGCCACCGCCGACGGTTGTCATCCAAGTCTCCTGACTGACTCCATGCGCTCGCACGCGGACTGTCTTCTATTCCGTGGTATCGATCGGCATGCCAAGCATGATCCGGGCCTTAGGGTGTTGCAGATGGTCTTCGGTTCCGCTCAGCGCCGCCTCGACAAGAACCCGCATGGCCTGCTGGTAGGCCGCCTGCGCAAGGAAGCCCGGGTGAGCGAAGGGAGCGCGCTTGATGCTTGTCAGTTCACGGGAATCTCTCAAAAGCATCGCCTTGAGGATCACCTCGATATGCCTCTCGTCGACTGCGTTGTCGTAGGTGCGGCAGCACTCGAACGCGGCAACGGCCTGAAGCTTTGACAGGTCGCCGCCGACAAGATCGAACTGCTCCTGCAGGGATCTGGGCAGAGGTCTCTGAGCGCCGTCCCCTTCCTCTTCGGGCGCGGGTTCGACCGTGGGAAAGATTTTGCCCTCCTCCCAGGAGGAGAGCAGCGTCCAGGCATCGAGCCTTGTGCCCCGGCTCCAGGGATAGTCGCCGGGATCGACGACCGAGTAGAGCAGGAGCTGCACCTGAGAGCATACGAACAGCCGCTGGATGAACGTGAGGCCGCCGATGATCGCCCCTTCCCCTCCTGCTCCGCCGGTGTGGAAAGTCCTCATGGAGAGCTGCGTTCCGCGCTCGCCGAGCGACTGGCTTGCCCAGATGCCGACGGGATCTCCGATCCCTGGAAAGTCCATCCGGGAAAGGTCCCAGCCGTAGCAGGCCCGACAGACAGCACCGTAGCCGTGCTTTTCGTGCGCCCGGCACGTGAGCGCGGACCGCACCCGAACCGCCCGCCCGCTTGCTTCGATGGCCTGGAGCAGCTTGCGATCGCCCGGAGAGTCCGCGGTCCCGTCGAGCCGGGTGCGCCCGATGAGGCGCGACCCGAGGGAGGGCAGTCGCCGCTTCCCGCCTTCAAGCGGAATGTCGGGGAAGGGAAAAAGCAATATGCCTTCCCGCGATCCACAATCGTCGGTCCTGATTCGCAGCGGGTAGGACGCTTCAACAAGGGTGCGGGTCAAGTCCCCGGCCTTGGCGACCGAAAGCTTCTTTTCGCACATGGTGCGCCGCCCCGAATGGCTCCCGATGTAGTATTCGATCGGGGATATCCCGTCCCGGAAGTTGCCCGACACGACCGGGCCGAGTTTTTCCCCTCGCACGTCCTGGAGCTGTCCCCGCATTATCCCGAGTTGCATGAGCTGCTTGGTCCCCCCCTTGGCTCCGGAGTGCGCGAGGAGGGCCAGCGGGTTGGTCGTCCGGACGACCTCCTCCGGCTTCGCATCGCCCGGGATCAGCCCATGCTTTCCGATCCACGCCTTCAGTTCCCGTTCCAGCACGCCCTCATCAAGCAGCCCGCCGGGGCTGCCCAGATCGTTTTTTCCGGGCACATCGAAAATCCCGAAATTAGTCCCCCACTCCGTCGCCTCCGCAAAGCCACGGACCATGATCCGCTGGGCAAGCCCGGCGGTTCGGGCGTTGTCTCTCAGAGCCAGATGGTATTGGAGGACGTGCTCCTCAAGCTTTCCCTTGTCGACGGGGCCTGCCTGCGGCTCCAGATCGGCCTCTTCGAACCAGCCATTGAATTCGGCACGCCCTTTTTCCGAGGATGTGAGAAGGTAGATGCCCAGCACGATATCCTGGTCGAAGTGATAGAGCAGCCTTCCGTTTGCGACCGAAAGAACGTTTCGGGTGGCCGCCATGTTTTCCGCGGCCTCGCGCCGGGATTCCTCGAAAAGGGGCACGAAAACGCTCATCGTATCGCCGTCGAAGTCGGCGTTGAAGGCGCGGCAGGCCAGAGGGTTCAGAACTATCGCCTTTTCGCGCACCGGCACCGGCCTGAAAGCGAGGACGCTGTACTTGTGCAGGCTCGGACTGCGGTTCAGCACGAAGGGCACACGGCGCAGGAGGTTGTCGATGCTTGCGAAATAATGCCATAGTCCCCTCGCCTTCAGCGCGCCGACGGCTTGAAGGCGATCTTTCCTTTCATCGGCTTCTATTTGCGTGACCAAATGCGACTGAAGTTTGGTTCCTATCAGGCCTTCCAGCATCTGCCTCGGGATACCGACTTCATGTGGCCTCAGTTCGGGTCCGGGGACGATCACGCTCCTCCCGGAGACATTCGCGCGCTTCCCGAGCAGGTGCATCCTGAAGATTCCCTCTTTGCCCTTGATGAGATCGGAGATCGACTTCATATTTTTCTGCCGCGTGAACCGGGTGCCGACCATGAGCCTTACGACCCCGATCTGAAGCCTCCGGGCAAGGATCAGGCGCATGAGCCTGTCGCGCGGATTTTCCGGACGGGCGGCGGAGTTCTCCTCGAGGTCCCCGAGCCTCCGGTTGACGGTCAGGATGTCCCTGTAAAACGTGTTGAGATCCGATTGAAGCAGATTGTCCCCCTGGGTTGCCCGCAGAGGCCTGAAATCCAGCGGGAGAACCGGGATGCGTGTCATAAGGACATTTCCGGAAAGATCGAGGCCTGTTTCTTCGGCGAGACGGAGGAGCAGGGAGGCCCCGGCATCCAACCGCGGATCGCCGGGGTCCTGCGATCCGGCATTATCGCTGCGGCAGAGAAAGCAGCCCTCACCCGAAAGAATGCCGCCGCTCAGACCGCCGCACGCGCAGCGGTAGCCGAGATCCCGGAAAGAGTGAAACCGTCCCGAACCATCCCGAAAGGCTTCGAAGCGAACGGCCCGGATGATTTCCTTTCTCTCTTTGCTCCCCTGGAGTTTCCGGGAAACCCGAGCCGCTATGTCGTCTATCAGCAGAGGATGGATGACAGGCGCCGCAAGGGGGATGAAACCCATTTTCTCCCGCTTCAGGTCCCGGTCCAGTTCGGGTTTTCCCGTTCTCGGGTTGAAGAGCGCGGGGTCGAAAAGTCCGCCGGCCGGATAATCCCAGCCCCCATCGCGTGAGGACGAAGGCATTTTGTCGGTGGTGAGAGCGCCCCCGTCCGCCCACGCCTCGATTTCCTCCGGTCCCGCGAACCTCAGGCGAACGGATCGAACACGCGAAGCTTCGCCTCCCTTTTTTAAATCCTCCAGAGTGTGCCTGCGGCCCGCCTCATCCCGGAAAACCGTCTCCAGCCCGAAGCCGCGAAGAAGCATCAGCGCGGCATGGAAGCTCCCCGTCATCGTGGCGGAACCGTCCAGGGGAAAAGCCCGGTTCCACTGTTCCGCCGCGAGGCTTCCTTTATGGAATTCCGCCAGATCCGACTTGACGGTCAGCATTTCCCGGAGGAGAAACGGGCAGGAATGGCTCTGGAGAGCCCAGACTTCCATCTCCCCGAGCCGCTGTCCGCCGCCGCGCTTCTTCCCCTTGACCGGCTGTTTTACCATCATCGAGCATGGTCCGGTTTCCCGCGCATGGAGCTTGTCCTCGACAAGGTGATTGAGCTTCATGAAGTACTGGTATCCGGCCACAATGCGGGTCTTGAACGGCTTCCCGTTCCTGCCGTCCAACAGCTCGAACTTGCCGTCCGCGCTCACGCCCGTCTCGGAGAGCGACTCCAGGGCCGCCCGCAGGTCTTCCTCGGGGAATACCTCGAAGGGGGCCACGGTCGAATACCGGTCGTATCTGCCGCAGCCCTTCCTCACCACCCAGCTCCAGTGGGTCTCCAGGATTTGCCCGAGATTCATGCGCGAGACAACCCCATGCGGATTGAGCACCACATCAACCGGGGTTCCATCCTTCATGTGCGGCATCTCCGCCTCGGGGACAATGCGCGCGATCACGCCCTTATTGCCGTGCCGCCCCATGAGCTTGTCCCCGACCTCCGCCCTGCGCTCGGTCAGAATCCGGCATTCCTTGAAGAACCTGACCCTCGGCCGGTAGTCCTCCACCACCCCGTCCCCGCCCCCGGCCTCCACTCCGGCGGTCTGGTCGATCTCGCGGTGGAGAACGGAAACGATCCTGCCGTCGACCGGAGCCAGAGCATAAATGACCGCTTTCTCTCCGTTTCTGAAGCACACCTTGCCGAAAAGCGGGTCGCCCCGGCGCACCTCCTCTCCGGCGCGGCAGTAGACTCCGGCTCTTTCGTACAGCTCGACAATCTCGTCCTTTTCGTCGCCGGAATACCACCCGTCGGGACAGCGCACGTGCTCGCCCTCGCACACCTCGAAGCGCTCCCGGACCATGTGAAGCGAGGTCAGGATGTCATCTCTTACGAGCCGGTCGCTGATAACGATCCCGTCTTCAAAGTTGAGCCCTTTGTACGGCATGTACGCCGCAAGGACGTTCACGCCCAGAGCCAGCTTGCCGTTGCACGTGGCCGCACCGTCGGCAAGGAGCATCCCTTCGGTGACCTCCCGGCCCGCCCGGACGCAGGGCCTGTGATACGTTACCGTCCGGTGCGAGGTCGGGTGCGGCGGCGCAAGTCCGCAGGCGATTTGATCGCCGTCTTCCGTCCGCAGAACGATTTCCCTTTCGGTAACATCCTCCACGGTACCGCCGATCTCCGCA
>JAJFVB010000262.1 GCA_021372055.1 Desulfobacteraceae bacterium
TTTTCTACCGGCAGCTCCATTTCAGTCCCGAAGGACGCATCGGACGCGACTACATTCTCAAACGGGGGCTGCCCTCCGGAGTTGTCGAATCTCAGAAATTAGGTTATGCACCCGCTAGGTGGGACGGGCTCTGTGACCACCTGAAAAAAAACGGAATCGATCCGGACCTGGGTGTTAAAGCCGGACTTTTGAGCCAGGGCACGAATGATTCCTCCAAATTTTTCGACCGTTTTAGAAATCGGCTGATTTTTCCGATTAAAGATGAACGTGACAGGGTCGTTGCATTCGGGGGCAGGAGCCTGTCGCAGGATGAGAAAAATGAGCCAAAGTATCTGAACAGCCCTGAGACGCCCATATACCATAAAGGAAAATCGCTCTATCAGTATGGTGTTGCGCTGGAGTCCTGCCGGAAGCAACGGCAGGTGCTTCTCGTGGAAGGCTACATGGACCTGCTGGCTTTTCATGCCAAAGGGTTCTACCGGGTTGTCGCAACGCTCGGCACGGCTCTGACGAGCCATCAGGTCAGGCTGCTTTCCCGAATATGCGATGAGGTCGTGCTGGCCTATGACGGCGATGACGCGGGCGAGAAGGCGATGCTGAGGGCGCTGCCCCATTTCCTGCAGGAAGAATTGGTCGCAAGCTGCGTGCGCTTCCCCGACGGGATGGACCCGGACGATTTTCTGAACCGTCGCGGGTTGGAGGAACTGGAAAAGCTTGTTGCGCACCGTGAAGAACTCGGGGCGTATACCGTGCGCAAGGCCCTGTCCGCTTGGGACGGCACCGCCGCCGGGCGCGCGGGGGTTTTTACCGAACTTCGGCCGATTTGCGCAATTGTGAAACAGCCGCTGCTCAGGTCCGAGTACCTGAGGCTGATTGCGGACAGATTTTCCATTTCCGAGGACATTGCCTCGGCACAGCTCCTGCACGAGAAAGGCGGCCGGACCGAAAGGCCGCAGTGGCAGGCTCGGCGCGTGAATCCTCCAAAGGCCCCGGAAACCGAGTCCCTGGAGGAAAAGGTCCTGCGGCTCATGGTCAGGTATCCCGGCCTGATCGAGTGCGTGCGTGACTCCGGAGCGTTGTGCTGCTTCAGGGAATCGAAGCTCACGGCCATAGCCGAGGTGCTCTGCGGTTCCGGGGGGTGCAGTTTGGAGGAGTCCGGTTCCAGAGCGGTATACGACCTTCTGGCGGAGCAGGAATTACAGGAACTCTACGCACGCTATCTCCTGGAACCCTACGAGTTGAGCGAACCGGAGATCCAGTTGCGTGATTGGCTCAACGATTTGGTAATTCGCGAGGCGAAACTGAAGAGAAAGGAATTGGAGAGATCTCTTCAGGATGCCGAAAGAAGAGGAGATCTTGAACTCATCAGGTCGATTCTGATTCAGATCAGAGACCTCAGGACCAAGACCGACGTTAGCGATTTTTTGGGATAACGTTTAGGAGATAGTGACCAATGGCGGAAAAGGATGCAAAGCAGCGGCGCGATCCTGCAATGAATAAGCCCGATGTCGAAGATTTGAACCGCCTCATCGCGGCGGGGAAGGAAAAGGGCTATCTGACGCTGGACGAGGTGAACGATGCGCTTCCGGAAGAAATCGTCACGGCCGAAAAGCTGGACGACATGATGATGATCTTCGATGAGATGGACATCGAGATTGTCGATTCCGAACAGCAGGTGCAGGTTGTACGCGGCCCGGTGGCCGATGCCGATGGCCTTGTCGAAGAGGAGGAAGACGACCTCCAGCTCGAAGCCGATTCAGCCAACCGGGTTACCGATCCCGTCAAGATGTACCTTCGCGAAATGGGGCAAGTCTCGCTGCTGACGCGGGACGGGGAAGTCGAGATAGCCAAGCGGATCGAAGCGGGGGAACGGGAGATTTTCAATGCCATTATGGAGTCCTCGATCGGCATAAAGCAGATCATGAGTTTGAGGGACAAGCTCCAGAGCGAAGGCTACCGGTTGACCGAAGTGATCCGTGAGGTCGACGAGGAAATCTCCGAGGAGGAAGAGGCGGCGCAGAAGCACCGGATCGTGCTTATCCTCGACGAAGTGCAAAGGCTGGACGAGGAGAACAAGTCCATGCAGACGCTGCTCTTCGGCGAAGATGTCGCCCCGGAGCAGGAGTCCGAGCTGAAGAACCAGATACAGCTCAACAAAGAGCAGATCGTAAACCTGCTCAAGGGCCTCCAGCTCAGCCGCAGACATATCGACAGCATCATCGAACGGCTGAACAATCACCTGGTGGATATCGAAACCTCGGAGAGGACGCTCAAGGGCTGCCTCGAACGCCTCGGGAAAACCAGGGAGCATCTTCGCTCGGCACTCATGCCCGAAGATGAGGACGCCCTTAAGGCCGAGGCCGCCAGGTGCGGCCTCCCGCAGGAGGAATACGGCAAGCTCTGCTCGTTTGCGACGGAGTCCAGAGACCGCATCGCGGAACTCGAGATGGAAGCCAAGATGGATTCCCGGTCCCTCAGGCAGATACTCGGCCGGGTGAGGGACGGTTCGGCCCGGGCGAAGCTGGCCAAAAGCGAGCTCATAGAAGCCAACCTGCGGCTTGTGGTGAGCATTGCAAAAAAATACACCAACCGCGGTCTGCAGTTCCTGGATCTGATCCAGGAGGGAAATATCGGGCTGATGAAAGCCGTGGACAAATTCGAATACCAGCGCGGCTACAAGTTCAGCACCTACGCGACGTGGTGGATCCGGCAGGCCATCACGAGGGCAATCGCCGACCAGGCCCGAACGATCAGAATCCCGGTGCACATGATCGAAACCATCAACAAGCTGATCCGCACATCGCGCTATCTCGTGCAGGAACTCGGGCGCGAGCCCGTTCCCGAGGAGATTGCCGAGAAGATGGAGTTTCCGGTCGACAAGGTCCGGAAGGTCTTGAAGATCGCCAAGGAGCCGATAAGCCTCGAGACTCCGATAGGCGAGGAGGAAGACAGCCATCTGGGGGATTTTATCGAGGACAAGCGCGTTGCATCTCCGGTGGACGCCGTGATCAACCTCAACTTGAGCGAGCAGACGCGCAAGGCTCTCGCGACGCTTACGCCGAGGGAGGAGAAGGTCCTCCGCATGCGTTTCGGTATAGGCGAGAAGGCGGACCACACCCTGGAGGAAGTCGGCCAGGACTTTACGGTGACCCGGGAGCGCATCCGGCAGATCGAGGCGAAGGCATTGCGCAAGCTTCGCCACCCGAGCCGTCGCAAGGAGTTGAAGAGTTTCATCGAGACCTAGCGCTCCGATTTCGCGGCGGGGAAAAACGGCTTCCGGATGTTTGGGTTTTGTTTTAGCTTGACACTTTTTACTACGGGCAACTATACTGATTTTTTCTCCATCTGGTAGATGGGCCCATAGCTCAGTTTGGTAGAGCATCCGGCTCATAACCGGCAGGTCCCTGGTTCGAGGCCAGGTGGGCCCACCAACTGCAAGACAATTTTTGTGGCAAAGCAGGTCGTTGAGGAAATGAAATTCTCCTTGCTCGGAGGATGTGCTCGCAATCAGAAGAAACCTGGCAGCACCAGGTTCACGGGTACAGAACCAGTGTAAAACCAGAGGGGTGTTCCAAACAGGAACACCCCTCTTCTTATCTGCAAGGAGGGCCGTTTGACGGTCCGTGTAAAAGAAATCTTGCGGTGGATTGATTCGTTGGCGCCTTTTCGCTTCGCGGAGTCCTGGGACAATTGCGGTCTTCAGGTCGGAAGTCTCGAATCGAATGTCGAAAGAATTCTCGTCGCGCTCGACCCGGGATTGGAAGTGCTCGAGGAGGCGCGCGATCTCAAATGTGAATGCATCGTAGCGCATCATCCTCTTCTCCTGCGGCCCATCCAGAAGGTCCTTATAGATTCCTGGCCCGGCAACTTCATCGCCGGGGCGATCACGGCCGGAATAAGCGTGGTCGCGGCGCATACGAACATCGATGCCGCCCGGGAGGGCACAAACGCACAGCTTGTGGCATTGCTCGGCATGGAGGTGACCGGAGCGCTGGAGACCGCGCCGGAGTGCGCCGGTGACCCGCGGTATGCGGGAATAGGCCTTGTCGGACGGCTTCCCTCTCCCGTGCTGCTGGGTGCCGTGGCGGCGAGGCTGAAGTGTTCCCTGGGAGATGTTCCGGTCCGAATGACGGGCGACCCGCAAAGACAAATCACCCGTGCCGCCGTTTGCACGGGAAGCGGGGCGAGCCTTATTGGAAAGGTCCTCGCTTCGGGCGCCGAGGTCTACGTCACGGGCGACATGAAATACCACGATGCGCGGCTGGCCCAGGAATGCGGCCTTGCTGTTATCGATATTGGCCATTTTGCCTCGGAGAAGCTCGTTTTGGAGCCTCTGGGAAGATATTTTCAGTCGCGAGCCCGCGAAGAAGGCGTCGATTTGGAAGTATCCGTTTCCAGATGCGAACGGGACCCTTTCCGTGCTGTCGAAAGAGATATTAGAATAATCTGAGGCGGCTGTGAGGGCGGTTTCCGCCTTGCCGCATGATTTCCAGGAGGTTGAGAATTGCTTGATCAGCTTAAATGTCTGATAGAATACCAGAAGATCGAGGACAAGAAGAACCGGCTGGTCCGGAGTTCCGAGGAGACGCCTCGGCGGGTAGCCGAACTCGAAAAGGAATTCGAGCTCTTCGAAGGGGAATATCTCTCGAAAAAAGAAGAGCACGACGTCGCAAAGAAGGCTCACAAGGCCCTGGAACAGGAGATGGAAGACCTCCGGGGGCGTCTTGCCCGCCAGAAAACGCGCCAGGGCGAGGTGAAGACCAACAAGGAGTACCAGGCGGTCCAGAAGGAAATGGATGATACCAAAAAGGAGATCTCCAAGACCGAGGACAGCGCCCTCGAACTGATGGAGTCCATCGAGGCTCTCGGGAGGGAACTCGAAGGGCTCGAAAAGGAAGTTGCCGGGAAGAAGGCCGCGCTCGATGCGGACAAGGCCGTCCTCGAACAGGAGAACTCCGGTCTCAAGAGCCGCCTTGAACGACTCGAAACCATACGGCAGAGGGTCCGCGAGCGCGTGACGCCCGAATTGCTCAAGAAGACCGACTTCCTCCTTCAGAAGCAGGCCGGGATTGCCGTTTCGGCCGTGGAAAACGGCGTCTGCCAGATTTGCCACATGAATATTCCTCCGCAGAAATTCATCGAGCTGCAAAAGGATGAAGAAATCATGCAATGCCCGCACTGCCATCGTTTCCTCTACTGGCCGGGGCATGAGGGATATTGTGTTTTGTCGGAGGATCTTGATTCGATCTGAGCGAGTGTATACCATTCTTCGGGCCGCCCGTCGGTATCCCGCGTTTGCAGCGGGAAACTGCGGGTCGGGCCGCGCACTTGCCGCGGGCTGAATCACGCTTTCGGGGATTGCCTTTCGGTCGCTTCTGTAATATGTAGTCTTTTTTCCAAATACCAGATGGGGTGAGGTAGACGAGCAATGGCTGTATATGGGATGAAGGTTTTTGCCGGCAACAGCAATCCTGAATTGTCGAACAGGATTTGCGAAATTCTTGAGATCCCGCTGGGCAAGGCGCTGGTCGGAAGTTTCAGCGACGGGGAAACCCGGGTGGAAATCGGCGAAAACGTAAGAGGCGCCGATGTTTTCGTGATCCAGTCCGGGGCGACTCCGGTCAACGACCATTTGATGGAACTGCTGGTCATGATAGACGCGTTCAAGCGCGCATCGGCCCGCAGGATCACCGCCGTAATGCCCTATTACTGCTATGCGCGCCAGGACAGGAAAAACAAGCCGCGCGTGCCCATAACGGCCCGGCTTGTCGCGGACCTGATTACGCGGGTGGGCGCCAATCGCATCGTGACCATGGACCTCCATGCCGGTCAGATCCAGGGATTTTTCGATGTTCCCGTGGACAACCTCTACGCTTCCCCGATACTGCTTCCCTTCATCAAGGAGCACTTTGATCGCGATCTGGTCATCGTATCGCCCGACGCGGGCGGAGTCCCCCGCGCCCGAGCTTACGCGAAGCTGCTCAAGTCCGGCCTCGCCATGATCGACAAGCGCCGCTCGGATCCCAACAAGGCCGAGGCCCTGAACATCATAGGCCAGGTCGAGGGCAAGACGGCCATTATCCTGGACGACATGGTCGATACGGCCGGGACCTTGGTCGAGGCCACGAGGGTATTGCTGGACAAAGGGGCAAAGGCGGTTTACTGCTGTGTGACGCACGCGATTCTGTCGGGGCCTGCTCTCGAACGGATCACGAACAGTCCTCTGGAGAGCCTCATTGTGACGGACACCCTGCCGTTTAGAAAAGAAGTCATGGACAGCGGCAAGATCACCTGCATCACCGCCGCCAAGCTTTTCGCCGCGGCAGTCCGGAGTATTCATAACGAGGATTCGATCTCCACGCTGTTTGAAATTCTGCACTAGGGTGCGACGGGGCATCCGCCGGTCATGATTCCTTTTTCAAAGGGGGAGGATGGAGCGACCTCAGTACATCTACGACATAGATGACCGACCTCCGTTCAAGCTCATGGTCATCTACGCCCTGCAATGGGCGATGATCATATTTCCCGCAATCCTTCCCTTCGCAATCATACCCGCCAGGGTACTCAATCTTGGACCCGCGGAAGAAGTCCGGTTCCTTCAGCTTACTTTGCTCGTGACCGGGTTTTTCACCTCGGTCCAGTGCCTGTGGGGGCACCGCTATCCGGTGATAGACGGACCCTCAACGGCCCTTCTACTGACTTTCCTGGTCATTGCGCCCTACGGACTGCCGGCGGTTCAGGCCGGGGCCATGCTGGGCGGCCTTCTTCTGATGGCAGCCGTTCTCGTCATAAAACCGGGTCGGCTCATCGCTGTAATGACCCCCAACGTGGTCGGTGTCATTTTGATGCTGATCGGGCTGAATCTTCTTCCCTACCTGAGTCCGCTCATGACGGGGATGGGCTCCCCCGAGGGAGGCAGCGCGGCCAGGCTGGTCGTCAGTCTGGCCCTTATACTTATCATGGCGACCGTTGCCTACAGGCTCCGAGGGTTTTTCAAGTCGATCTGGCTGCTTCTGGGGATGACCGTCGGAAGCGCGCTTTTTTTCCTGATCGAGCACCCTTCGCTGGAACACCTGCTCCGCGCCGACTGGTTCTCCTACCCCGCCCGTATCGTTCCTTCGCAGCCCGAGTTTACCCTTTCGTCCCTGATCGCCTTCGCGGTCTCCTACGTCGCGGTGGTCGTGAACAGTGTCGGAAGCATCCAGGCGATTGCCAATATAACGAGCGACGAGAGGCTGCCCCGCGCCCTGCCCCGCTGCCTTTTCCTGAACGGGATTGCCGGGGTTGTCAGCGGCGCGATGGGCATAACCGGAATGGTCAGCTACAGCATGAGCCCCGGAATCGTGCTCTCAAACAGGGTGGCCAGCAGGTACGCCGTCGCCTGCTGCGGCGTCATGGTCATGCTGGCGGCTTTCATGCCG
>JAJFVB010000266.1 GCA_021372055.1 Desulfobacteraceae bacterium
GCGGCGGCAGTAGTTTACGGCTCGGGAATGTCCTCCGGAATCTCGTCCAGGACGGTATCGTCGGCCAGAAGGACGCCAAGCGGCTCCTGAATCACCCTCCGGCGAAGGAGGGTTCCGAAGTCCATCCCCTGGTCCTGCTCGTCGAGGCCCGGCTGTGCATGGCTGCCCCTCCTCACGATCCCCTCAATATGGATGTCCTCCTCGGGTGGCTCTCGAAAAAGACAGGGCTGCCCTACCTGCGCATCGATCCTCTCAAGGTCGACGTGAGCGCGGTGACGGGGCTGATAACCTACGCCTACGCCTCCCGTTACAGGATCCTTCCCGTCGAAGTGACCGAAGAGAAGGTTGTTGTGGCCACCGCCGATCCGTTCGCCACGGAATGGGAGGAGGAACTCGAGCGCATCCTCAAAAAGAAGATCTGCAAGGTTCTTGCGAACCCGAACGATATCAACAGGTATCTCATCGAATTCTACGCCCTGACCGATTCGGTCCGGAAGGCTTTCGGGAATGCCGCGCGAACGACTCTGGGCGCTGGAATGAACCTCGAGCAGATGCTCGAGATGGGCCGGGCCGGGAAGCTCGATGCAAACGACCGCTATGTGGTCAACATCGTCGACTGGCTCCTTCAGTATGCCTTCGATCAGCGTGCGAGCGACATACACCTCGAACCCCGCAGGGACAACAGTGATGTCCGGTTCCGAATCGACGGGATTCTGCATCCCGTCTACCAGCTTCCGACCGTGGTCATGGGAGCGGTGACGAGCCGCCTGAAGGTGCTCGGCCGGATGGACCTCACCGAAAAACGTCGCCCGCAAGACGGCAGAATCAAGACCAAAGGCCCTTCGGGAAACGAAATCGAGCTGCGCCTTTCGACCATGCCGAGCGTGTTCGGTGAAAAGCTCGTCATGCGGATTTTCGACCCCGAGGTCACGGTGAGAAGTTTCGAGGAGCTGGGACTGCCCGAAAACGATCTTGCCCAGTGGAAGAAAATGATCAGCGCCCCTTTCGGCATCATTCTCGTAACGGGTCCCACGGGGTCGGGCAAGACCACGACGCTCTACTCGACGCTCAAGCACCTTGCCAAGCCGGAGGTCAATGTCTGCACCGTTGAAGACCCCATCGAAATGGTCGAGCCCAAGTTCAACCAGATGCAGGTCCACCCGGCCATAGGGCTCGATTTCGCAACCGGGGTCCGGACGTTTTTGCGGCAGGACCCCGACATAATCATGGTCGGCGAGATCCGGGACCTCGAGACGGCCGAGGCCGCCATCCAGGCGGCCCTGACGGGGCATCTCGTCTTTTCGACCCTGCACACCAACGATTCTCCGTCGGCTATCGTTCGTCTGATGGACATCGGGGTGCCCCATTACCTCATCCGCGCGACCCTTTTGGGCGTTGTGGCCCAGAGGCTCGCACGCACGCTCTGCCCCCACTGCCGGAAGCCCGTGGAAGTCGACGAGGAGCTCTGGCAGTCTCTCGTGAATCCCTGGCGCATCAAAAAAGGCGCGGTCTACGGGCCGGGCGGGTGCCTGGAATGCCGCGAGACCGGATATCGGGGCCGCATAGGCATCTACGAGATGCTTGCGGTTTCCCCGACAATTCGAGGACTTATCCGTCCGGACGTCGATCTGGCCACGATCCGGGCTCAGGCCGTAAAAGAAGGCATGCATCCCCTCAATATCGCGGGCGCTTTGAAAGTCGGCGCCGGGCAAACTTCGATCGAAGAAATCTTTCGTGTTGCCGGTCCTGCAAATTCCGTATAAATCCTTAAAGTTTAAGAACAGCAACTACACATACCCCATGGACCGGGATGAGAGATGATCAGATTCCTGCTTGTGTTTTTCTCCGTCTACACGCTGATGCACGCGCTTTTTTACGTTCGGGTCAGAGTACTGTTGCATGGGAGGTTCCATCTCCATCTGATCGTGGTGCTTTTTTTGCTGCTCATGATATCCGCACCGGCGGGAGCGCGGCTCCTCGAACGCGCCGACTACTACGATTGCGCCAGAGTCCTTGCCACGATCGGTTACTCCTGGCTGGGCTTCATCTTTTACGCCTTCCTGGGATACCTGCTGCTGGGGGCTTTCGGAGCTCTGACCGGGCTGATCAACCTGGCTGCCGGGTCGACGCTGCCGACACTGACCGGCGAGCGGTCAACGGCGGCCGTCCTGTTCTGCGTCCTTGCGATACTCGGCTACGGGTACCTGGAAGCGAGGTCGATCCGCCTCGAGCTGATGGAAATATCCACCTCCAAGCTTCCGGAGGGCGTGGATCGAATAAGAATCGCCCAGATATCCGACGTCCACCTCGGCCTGCTTGTGCGGGAAGGCCGAATGGGGATGATTCTCGACCGGGTCGAGTCGGCGGCGCCGGACATCCTGGTCTGTACGGGGGATCTCGTTGATGGGAACATGAGCAGGATCGAATCCCTTCCTGCCCTTTTCGGCAAAATCCGCCCGAGACTGGGGAAATATGCCGTGACCGGAAACCATGAAGTCTATTCGGGATATTCCGGGGCTATGAGCGCATTGAAGGAAATGGGGTTCACCGTCCTTTCGGGCGAAGCCCTCACGGTCGGAAACCTCATTAATATCGTAGGCGTGGACGACCCCAGCCTGGGATTGCCGCAAAACGAACGAGCGATACTTGGCCGGGCCGCAAACGGGCTGTTTACGGTTTTCTTGAAGCACAGGCCCGATCCTTCGCAGGAATCGCGGGGACTTTTCGACCTGCAGCTCTCGGGACACACACACTACGGACAGCTTTTCCCATTCCGCCTGTTTTCCCGGTTGATCTACCCGCTGCAAAACGGCCCCTACCGCCTCGCGGGAGATGCGATCCTCTACACCAGCAGGGGCTCCGGGACCTGGGGACCGCCCTTTCGGGTATTGGCCCCGCCCGAAGTCACTATATTCGACATAGTGCGGGAGTAGCCCCATGGAGCTTTCCGGGGCCGGCTCCCGACGCCTTCCGGGAGGGCGATATGAAAAGATGCCATGAGTCAATCGCTGCGGTCTCGCTTTTTTTCTTTTTTCTCTTTTACGCTTCTCTTTTCGAGGGGACTCTCTTTCCGGCGGTTGCCGCGACGGCCGATGCCGGACATGCGGCGCGAGTCGTCGCCGTCAGGGGAAGCCTCACGGTGGAAAGGACGGCCGGACCGGAACCGCTCAAGCCCGGCGACGGCCTGTCGGCCAGGGACAGATTGCATTCGGGGAAAAAGAGTACCGCCGAGATTTCCTTTGCGGACGGAAGCATGGTCCGGCTTGCCCCCGGTACCTCGCTGCAGATCGTTGATTATGTCTACAGTCCCGGAGAAAAGGTCCGCAACGCCCAGATATCCCTTCTCTCGGGCAAGGTGGGGCTCTCCCTGCGGGAGTTGCCGGAGTACCGCGAAAACGGATTTCGGGTCCAGACGCGCGCGGCTGTCGTGATCAGCCGGAGCACGGAGTTCATCGTCGCGCAGGATGACGAAGCCTCGCACGATTCGGTGTGCCGGGACGGGAGGCTGGCGGCTCTGGCGTTGCAAGGCCGGATTGTGGTGCTGAGCATGGAAAGCCTTGAGCAGCCCGTGGTGCTTATGCCCGGCATGATCTCCTTCGTTTGCGGACCCGAGCGCCCGGCTCCTCCCCGTTTTGCCACGCGAGCCGAACGTGGACGGCTGTTCGCCGGGCTGGAAGGCTTTTTCACCTCCACCGGCCAGCACCCGGCTCACGGTCCGGCAAAAGACGGTCCGGAGGGCGCGCCTCCCGGGGGCGTGAACCGCTGAGCCCGTCAAGCCGATTAATGCAGCGGGGATGCGGTTCCCGGCGCATTTGACGCGGCCGGCTTGGCTTTTTTTCGTTCGCGGACCCAGAGACCGGCCAGATAGCGGAACCGCACGAGTCCTTCGCGAAAAAGCCGGAACCGGCTCCTTCTCCAGTCGGCGCAGGCCGTCGGGAGCACGGATATCCTCAGGCCATTCCCCTTTGCCCCCTTCAGCAGGTCGAGCACATAGTTGGTGTCATCGGCCAGAACCGGCAGCAGCGCCGTCACCGCGTCTATTCTGTAGCCCTTCGCCCCGATGGAATAATCGTCGTAAGGAAGGCCGAGAACAGCTTGCGCGCAGCGTATGAAAAGCGTGCTCGCAAGGCGGCGCAGGCCCGAGCGGCTTTGGGAACCGGACTGCTTCGAGCCGACGACGATATCGCTTTGATCGAGCAGCTTCAGCGTCTTTGGAATAAAATCGAGATCGACCGAGAGATCGGCGTCCATGCAGATAAGAAAAGGCGATGCCGCCCGAGGGATGGCAAGCTTGAAGATGCGCCCGACCTCGCCGCGCTCCCTGATGTGGAAAAAGGCAACCGTGCGCGGCAGAGTCTCCTGAAGCATTGCGCCCAAGTGCGTTGTGGCATCCGTCGACCCGTTGCTCCCGAGCAGGACCTGCGCGTCGAGACCGCGCGCCGAGAGGAACCGCAGCAGGGTGCAGACGTTCGGTACGAGAATGTCCTGCTCGTTATAAAGCGGTATCAGGATGGAAAGATCTGGCGCCATGCTGGCGATTTCCTCGGGACGCTTTTGAAAAGCGCGGGGAGCTGCGCCCCCCCCCCACGCCGCTGCGCGGCTCAATTTGGCGCTACGGCCACACGTGCCTGCGAGGCCGATACTTGCGGGGGGCGGGGGAAATCATTCCCGCCGCTCTTTTCCATTAGTTCTACTGAACGCAATCCGGCATCACTTCCCACCGATGCGATCCAAGAGGCGGAGAAACCATCCGTGATCCCGCTGCACGGGAATGGACCCGTCCGGCCCCGCCAGCCATTCCTCTTTTTGGGTGCTTATGATTCGGCACTGCCTGTATGCCGCCTGGACCTCGTCGGATTCGGGCGAATCGAAATTGTCGGCCATCCACTGCAGGAAGAGATTCGACGCTTCCTCCCACCGGCTCATATAATAGCAGCAATAGCCGAGGCTTAAGGTGCTCCTCGCCCGGACGCTGTCATCGGTGGAAAGGCTGAGCGCTTTGAGAAGCGTATAGGCCCTGAGATAGTTTCCCGATTCGAGTTGATCCTGTGCCCTCATGAAGACGACCTCGGGCCCTTCCATTTCGGCAAGTCTAAGCCCCGCCTGCCTTGTCGCCGCGTTTTCGGGCCAGGTGAGCACGGACCTCCGGAAAAAATCGGCCGCCGCTTCGGTCCAGCCGAGGCTCAGGGCCGCCTCCGCCTGCGTAGTCAGGCATTCCGAGAGAATGCGCGTGTCGGGATTTTCCGTCAAGTAGTGATCGAGAAGGGTGCCCACCTCGGCGTATTTGCGCTCGGCGAGCAGAACCTGCGATTTGTAATAGATGCAGTGATCGAAAACGGACGAATCGGGAAAGTTTTTCACGCACGCATCGATGAGGGACGCGGCGGCGGTTACGGGGGCTGGCCGGTCCGGCGGGGGACTTCCCGGCCGGGTGTGCGGGACCTTTCCCGCCGCGTCGATTTGCCTCGTTGCGGATTCGTAGAGCAGCACGGGGTCGCGCTCGATCCGCGTGAGCGCGCAGGGCAGGGCAACCCCGGAGATGAGCACAAAGACGGCAAGCAGCGCCCCGTTGGCGGGGAAAACCGGCCCATGCCGTTGTGAGGAAGTTTCCGGTCCGGAAGAGGCGGTCCGGACGCGGAAGCGCCTTCGGCACCACAGGGCCGCGGGAACGGCGAGGGCAAGCAGGCTCAGGAGCTTTCCCCACATATAAACGCCGCCCGTGGTATCGAATTCGAGAACGACCCTGGATGTCTTCGGCACAAGGAGCATGAACGCGGGCGACGCGGCGTAGAGCTCGCCTTCCCCTTCGCGGATCTTCCAGTCGGGGTGATACGAAACCTTGATCCAGAGGGGATGGCCGGGACTGGACGTGGTGATGATGATGCGATTGGGCTGGAGCAGGCCATCGGCGCGGACCGGGGCATCCGGCTCACCGATGGGGATTTCGGGAAGGGATTCGGGCGCGCCCGTATAGGGCGGAATCCCCTTTATGAACTCGCCGGGACTGTCTTCCCCGGCGACCACCAGCGGAACTCGCAAAGAGGATTTCCTGAACCAGGCAAACTGAACGGGTTTCCAGTTTTTGGCGGAGATCCTGAAGGGTTTGTACGCAAGGGGTTCGACGTAGGACCCGGGGGAATTCACGACCCGGTAGACCCGGAAGGGGGGGAAGTATCCTTCGAGTTCAAAGTCGGGGGACTCGTCCAGGGCATTGGATATGTCCTCCGTCACGGACACGACCTGGCTTGCGTTGAAGAAACGCAAATGAGCCGCCGCCCTCTGAGGGTCTGGTCGCGAGTAATGGTACTGCACGAGAGGGCATGAGGGGTTGAGGCTCAACTCGGACTGAATATAGAAGACAAAAGGGGCGCTCAGGCTCGACTGCATGTAGAGTCCCTCGAGCGTCGACCGGCCGGAGTAATGGGGGAGCATCTCGAAGGCCCTCACGGTCCCCGCCCCGTTCACGAATTCGGAATGCTCGTCGACAACGCGCGGGCTGTTCGCATCGCCTTTCAGGAAACTGTTGACCTGCAGGAACGGCCGTTTGAGCGGCTTTGTTTCCAGTCCGGAGTAATTCCACTGGATCCAGGTGTCTATTGCGGGTGCTTTGACGATCGCAAAGGCCATTACCAAAGCTCCGAGGGCGACCGCCCACACAGCGGGGCGGGGCAGCCGCAGGAAGACCTCTCCCCATCCGATGGCTCCGAGCATGACGATAAAGATCTGCGAGAACGGAAGAAAGCGGATATCCACAAGACCGAAAGCGGGGGCCAGGCTGAAAAGGAGAAGCGATATCCCGAGCTGGTGCCACAGGTACTGCCTGGGTGTTCTCCCATGGGAGGAACGCAGCGAAGAGAGCATTCCCGACGGTCCGAGCCTGAAAGCATCGCGGCACGACCGCGCGAGGAGAAACAGGGCGCCCGCCCCGGCGGGCCACAATATGGGAGGGAAGATCTCCGCCGGAGACTGAAAGTTCCAGAAATGCGAGAAGGCGGAATTGTAAGGAATCCGCCAGAGCAGCGGGAGGAGCCAGAAGCCGGCGAGACCGAACGCCGCCGCATGCAGCCCCAAAAGGTAGCGCGGTCTGCCATGCAGCGCGAAATAGGAGCTGCCCGTTCCGGCCTGGAGGAGGGGGTAGCCGCTGCAAAGCGCCACACAGGCTTCGAGCAAGGCGTTCTTGAAAAGAGACTTTCCGGTGAACGCATCGGAATAGAGCCTTCCGGCGAGCACGACCGACAGGATAAGGGATATCCCGTAGGCGAATTCCCCCGCGAGCGTGCTGTCGATGTTCCCCCCCCACATGCTGTTTTCCGTCATGAAGAGAAAGGAGAGGCTCAAGATCGCGCCGATTCCCGGAATAATCTTGCTGTAGCCGAGTTTCCGCAGCGCGTAATAGACGGCCGCGGGCAGAGGAATGACGGCGAGAAGCGTTACGAGCTTGAAGGCGGTCTCGAGCGGAATCGCCAGCGACAGGAGCGCCATGAGGTAAAAGGGAAGCGGGAAATACTGGAGAAAGAGGGGGTGGCCGGCAAAGCTCCCATGAACCCAGGTCACGGGAGAAAACGGCGAGCCAAGTTTTTCGCGCATCGCGAGAGCGGCAAGGAAGTGGGAAGGGGTATCTCCGCCGGCCGGAATGTTCGGTTCCATGAGAAGGGACGGGGGGAAGAAGAGCAGGAGAAAAACCTCCGAGATCAGCAGGAGAAAAACAGCGGCGTTGAAGCGTTTGAGTATGTGCATCTTTTGTGAGTCAGCCCGCGGCCGCGAGGATCCGGCGGCAAGGTTCGCGTTCAATCCGATGGTTATGGAAATCCCGACGATCGGGGAGATGAAAGAATCTCCCGCCGGATATGCGCCGGGGGCACCATCCGATCATGCCCGCCCCGCGCCGTGTCACACCTCAGGTGACTCTAAAGCACGCGCCCTCCTCGAGCACCTGGAGATGCGCTCCGGGGATGCGCGCGAGTTGGGATTCAATTTGCAGCCGGTATTGGGGCTTGAGATGGGATATGTAGATTTCCTCCGGTACGCGCGCCAGCTTGCGGATCTCCCCTTCGAGCAGGGAAGGGGTGAGGTGGCCCGAGACATTCGCGAGGTCGATCAGTTCGTTCGGGAAGGAAACCTCGACAATGAGGGCTTTCACATCGTGGCCCCGCATCTTTTTCCATATCGCCGAAGTCGGACCGGTGTCGCCGGTATAAACGAGCGCCCCTTTGGACGGATCTTCCACGAGATAGGCATAGGCGGGCACCGCGTGATTCACCTTCGTTGCATGGATGTGGTAGCCCCCGATAGAGTATGGCCGCCGGGTGGTTATCACCTCGTAGGTCATGACGGGGTTTTCCTTTTCCGGGAGCACGGTGAAGTCCGGCCAGATCCTGTTGTTGAATACGTGGGTCTTGAGGTCGGAGATGACCTCTTTACCGCTCAGGATTCGGATGTGGCAGGTGCGGTGCATGGAAACGAGGTTGTCCACGAGAAAGGGAATGCCTTTGATGTGATCCAAATGGGCATGGGTCAGGAAGATATGAGTAATCCTGCACTGCGCCACCCGGTCAAGGGTGAGGGAAACGGTTCCCGCATCGAGCAGGAGAAAGTCGTCAATGAGAAATGCGGGCGGATTGAACCCGGGGGCTTCGGATCCCGCAGACCCGAGAACGCATACTTCCATTTCAAACCTTTTTTGAAAAAATGGACAATGCCGGGAGCGCGCCAGATTGCACCCCGGGCACGGATAGCTTGCGATTCTAGAGCTTTTTTTTCTTTTTACAACGAAATAGTCGGAGAAATCTCCGAGTCCTCCGATTAAATTACGCCAAGGGGTAAAAGCCCCACATGGAGTTGAAAAAATAGGAGAATCAGTATATTTTATTCTTCACAAATCGCTCCATTTGTTTTAAAAAGCCTAGTCCAACCTGTGCATCAGCAAGACGGTCCGGAAATTCCGGACTGAATATATCGGGATTTGTAGTCGGTTGAATCTGCTTCGGCTCGCGCTGTAGCCAGCCTTCGGTTTGTAGAGAAATCTGGATTCATTCTGCTCTCACTGTCCAAGCTGTCACGTTGTCGTAATTCGCTGATAACCTGTTAAAAAATCCGGACTTTTCGAAACCTGCACAAGGGTAGCTCTCCAGCCGGAATGCTGCCCGAAACCGCCCCGGTCAGGGCCTGCGGTCTTGTATACCCAGCCCGGGCGCTGACTGAGCCGCTTTGCTTCCTGAACGTAAAGGGAAAGAGGAAGAACATGCCAATCGAGATTTCTGAGAAAACAATCAAACACGAGTTCATCGAGAAAGTGAGTCAGCTCAGCGGACAGGACATTTTCAAATGCTTCCAGTGCGGCACTTGCGGAGGCGCCTGTCCCATGTCGGGCCAAATGGAAACCCTGCCGAGAAGAATCATGCGGATGGCTCAACTGGGCATGGAGGAAAACGTTTCCGGTTCCGAAACCAGCTTCACCTGCGCTTCCTGCCACACCTGTTCGGCGAACTGCCCCAGGGGCATCGACCTGGCAAGGGTGATGGAAGCCGTGCGGCTGCTGACTCTGCGGAAAAACGTCAACAAGATCAACCCATCTAAGGTACCCGCCGAAACGGTCCGCGAGTTGCCTCAAATAGCTCTGGTCAGCTGCTTCAGAAAATTGACGAGTTGAGGAGTATCATGAAAGTTAGCTACTATCCGGGATGTACCCTGAAGACAAAGGCAAAGAACCTGGAGGACGCGGCTGTTTCTTCCATGGCTGCCCTGGGAGTCGATTTCCAGGAGTTGCAGAGGTGGAACTGCTGCGGCGCGGTTCATTCACTGGCAGACGATGACCTCATCCATCACGTTGCTCCGGTACGCGACCTCGTGAGGGCCATGGATCAGGGAAGCCGGCAGGTCGTAACCCTGTGCTCCATGTGCTACAACACGCTCGCGCGCGCCAACCTGCTGATGCGCAACGATGAAGTGAAAAGAAAGACCATAAACGACTTTATGAGCGAGGAAACGGACTACCACGGCGAAGTCGAGGTCGTGCATTTCCTCAATTTCCTTCGCGACACCGTCGGCTGGGACACCCTGCGCTCCAGGGTCAAAGCTTCCCTGAACGGGATGAAGGTTGCCTCCTACTACGGCTGCACCCTGGTGCGGCCCGCGGATGTCGCGATCGAGCCCGCGGGGGGCGGCAAGGTCATGAATGAGTTTATCGACGCTCTGGGCGGCTCACCGGTTGATTTTGCGGCGAGCACGGTCTGCTGCGGCTCCTACCAGATCCTGGCGCATCCCGAGGCGGCCCTCGAAGTCATCGGGCGAATCATCGAAAGCGCGTCATCGGCCGGAGCCGAGGCGCTCATCCTGAGTTGCCCGCTGTGCGAATACAATCTGGCAAAAAAACAGGCCGAACTCGTATCGAGCGGCAAGATCTCCAAGAAGCTGCCCGTCTACTATTTCACGCAGCTCCTCGCAATCGCTCTCGGGCTCGGTCCCGAAGCCTCCCGGCTCGATCTGAACGAAGCGGGCTCGGTGGAATTTCTCAAGGCAAAGAATTTTCCGGTCGAATCGGGGGCACGGGCCTAATCCGAACAATCCGGTCAGATACAGCTGAATTTCAAAATATGCAAAGCTAAGGAGAAACGAACGATGTCAGCACCCGTAAAACAGGTTGCAACTGGTGACAGGGCCATACTTCCCGAAGGCGCGAAGACCATCCCCATCTTCGTCATGGGAAAACGCTATGAAGTCCCCGAAACACTCACGATCATGAAGGCCATGGAGTACGCCGGGTTCAAATTCCTGAGAGGCGCCGGATGCCGCGGTGGCATCTGCGGAGCCTGCCCGACGGTCTACCGCAGGGAAGGCGACTACAAGCTCTATTTCGGGCTCGCCTGCCAGACCGTCGTGGAACCCAACATGTACCTGGCCCAGATCCCCTTCTATCCCGCAAATCGCGCAGTCTACGACATCGAGAAGATCGAACCCGTGGCGGACGCCATCCACGCCCTCTATCCGGAACTGTTCCGCTGCGTGGCCTGTAACAACTGCACCAAGGCGTGCCCCATGCACGTGGAAGTGCTCGACTATATCTCCGCCATCAAGCAGGGCGACATCGCGCGCGCAGCCCGGATTTCCTTCGACTGCATCCAGTGCGGCATGTGCGCCAGCCGCTGCATGGGCGAGCTTCCCCAGTACCATATCGCGCAGCTCGTGCGCCGCATCTACGGCAAGTATATCCAGCCCAAGGCCGAACACCTTCAGAAGCGGGTAACCCAGATCGAATCGGGCCGGTACGACAAGGCGCTCGATGAACTGCAGAAGATGGACCACGCCCGGCTCGAGAAAATCTACAAGGAACGTGAGCGCGAACCCGACATGGTTCCGCTCGGCGCCTGGATGCCCAAGGACACCCAGTACCTGTAAACCCTGCGCATGCAGTGAAAAATTGAAAATCCACGCTATTTATATATTGGAAGTTTAAGGAGAATATACAATGGGTTATACACCTCAGATGAAAGAGCTCATAAAGAAGGTTGAGGCGACCAGGCCCGAGCGCGTCGCACGGTCCCGCCGCGGCGAGAACTTCCCGGCACTGTCCCTCGAAGAACGGGCCGTCGTTCTCGGCAAGTTCCACCCCGACTACCAGAGCGAAGGCCGCAGGGCGCTCCGGGTGGGTCCCGACAAAGGCCTGGTGGTTCCCGAAGAAATCGCGAAGGTGATGGAATCCCGCTCCCTCCTGCGCCCCGAAAAAGTCGACCTCTCCAAGCCCGACTATCAGACCGACATCCTGATCCTTGGCGCGGGCGGCGGCGGAACATCCGCGGCGCTCATGGCCACCGATGCCGGCCTGTCCGTCATCATGGCCACCAAGCTGCGCCACGGCGACGCCAACACGATGATGGCCGAAGGCGGCATCCAGGCAGCCACGCAGGAATGCGACTCCCCCTTCTATCATTACATGGACACGATCGGCGGCGGCCACTTCACCAACCAGCCCGATCTCGTCGCCGCTCTGGCCCACGACGCGCCGCTCTCCATCGCCTGGCTCGAAGCCCTTGGCATGATGTTCAACAAGCTCCCCGACGGCCGCCTCGATTCGCGTCACTTCGGCGGGTCCTGCCGCAAGCGCATGCAGTCCTCCGGCGACATGACGGGCGCGGAAATCATGCGCGTTCTCCGCGACGAAGCCCGGAACCGCAGGGACACAATCCAGGTCATCGAGTTCTGCCCGGCCGTGGAAATCCTCATCGACGAAGCCGGAAAGTGTGCGGGCGCAATCCTCTACAATATGGAGACCCGCGAGTTTTTCATCGTTTACGCCAAGGCCGTCATCATCGCCACGGGAGGCAACGGACGCCTTCACATCAAGGGGTTTGCCACTACGAACCATTACGGCGCGACCATGGACGGCGTTGTCATGGCATACCGCGCGGGCGTGGGCACGACCTGCCTGCCTTCGACCCAGTACCATCCGACCGGCGTTGCCTATCCCGAACAGAACGTCGGCCTTCTCATCACGGAAAAGGTGCGCGGCCTGGGCGCTCACGTGCTCAATAACGACGGCGAGCAGTTCTGCTTCCCGCTCGAACCGCGCGACGTCGAATCGGCCGAGCTTATCAAGGAAGCCGTTGAAGTCGGCAAGGCCGTCATCACCCCGACCGGCCGCTTCGGCCTGTGGCTCGATTCGCCCATGATCGACCTGCTTCACGGCGAAGGCACGGTCCGCAAGGAACTTCCCGCGAAGTTCATCCAGTTCGAGCGGCACGGAATCGACATCAGCAAGGAGCCCATGCTCGTCTATCCGACCCTGCACTACCAGAACGGCGGAATCGCGATCAACGCGGCATGCGAAACGGCCTTGCCCGGTCTTTTCTCCGCTGGCGAGTGCACGGGCGGCCTCCACGGCGAAAACCGGCTTATGGGCAACAGCCTCCAGGACGTTATCACGTTTGGGAGAAGGGCGGGCGTGAGCGCCGCAAAGTATGTCCAGGGCGGCGTGGAACTGAAGAAGCCCACCCTGGATCACGTGGCAAGGTTTGAAAAAGAGCTTGCCGAGGCCGGTGTAACCGAGCCGATCGTTGCGCCGATACTCCTGCCGGATTATTCGACGGACGAGGTCTCCGCAAGGCGTCTCGCCGAAGCCAGGCAGGAAGCCGAATAATACCGAAAAAAGCGGGGGAAATGATTTCCCCCGCGCCCCCTCGGGTTCGGCCTTACGCGCATGCGCGTAAGGCCGGGCTCCCCACGGTTGCTTCGATAATATCGAAAAGGGCGGCCCTCATCGAGGGAGCCGCCCTTTTTTGTGCATCAGCGGACCGCGCGCAGGTTATATTCCAGTTGATCCTTGCCGAGTCCGCCGACGAAGCGGTTGATGAGCCTGCCTTCCCGGAACAGCAGGGTCGTCGGGACGCTCTGGACCTGATACTGGGAAGCAAGGTAGGGATTTTTGTCCAGTTCGATTTTGACGAACTTGATGGAGCCCGCGTTCTGAACGGCGAGTTCTTCGAAAACCGGGAGCATGCGGCGGCAGTGGCCGCACCAGGGTGCCCAGTAGAGAACCGCGACCGGGCCGGGAAAGTTGATCACTTCCTGTCCGAAGCTGCGCTCATCCACATCGATGGCGCGTTCGGGAAACGCCGCAAAGAGATGGAGCGGAGCTTTGCACCTGCCGCAGACCGCCTTTTCTCCGCGCCTCGAAGCCGGGATGCGGTTTTTTGCTCCGCAGGAGCTGCACCTGGCGATAAAAGCGTTCTCAGCCATTGATCTACGCACCTCATTTCAGCTAAAATAAAGGTTGTGCTTTGTATTACTGGTATCACATCGGATAATCATGATAATTTGGACGTGCAAGCAAGGCGTAAGCGCCCATATTCTGTGCGGTGATTCGATTCTCCCTTCCCCCCGGTATTCCGCGTTCACACAGGTGATCCCACAATTGAAGTTTGTCCATGGTCCAATGGGGTTGCTTAATCTCATGCAGCGAGGTATTCGAATTGGCTAGAATCGACGACTACAAGGAATCTTTTCGTTTGGCCGCCCTTGACCTCAAGGAGAGAAATCTGGAAGTCCTGGCGAAAACGGCGGGTGCCCACATCGTTCCGAACGGCGGAAGCGCCACGCTGATTGTGCCTTTTCTCGGGGCCAAATATGTGGTGAAATTCTCTCCGGAGATCGAGATCGTAAGGGAAGGGGCGACCGCCGACGTGCCGCTTACGGACAAGATCCTCATAGCGCACTACCTGTTGGGCGCGACCGGCAGGAAGGAGACGGGAAAACTCATCACTTTCCGGCAGATTCCCGACGGGAAGTTTTACCACGAGGCTTTCCAGAAGCGGGCTCGGGACCCGTTCCTGAATTTTTTCGGCAATAACGGCAGATTCTTTGTAAAATGCGCGAGACTCATGGGGGCGGTCCCTGTCAACAATGGCGATTTCGGGATGGAATTCGCCGTGTTTCCTCAGATCCGGGTCCAGTTGATCCTGTGGCACGGCGATGAAGAGTTTCCCCCCGATGCGACCATTCTGTTCGATGAAAGCATTCAGAAGCATCTTTCGGCTGAGGATATCGCCGTTCTCAGCGGTGCGGTTGTCTACAATCTCATAGGACTTGCCAGGAGGGTTCAGGCCGGGGAGGCATGAGCCGACACAAGCAGGAGGACTTTCCTTGAAAATAGCCGTTAGCGGAAAAGGAGGCGTCGGCAAGACCACGCTTTCCGCTTTCCTCGTGAAGTGGTTTGCGGATCAGGGGCGTACCGTACTTGCAATCGATGCCGATCCGGACGCGAACCTGGCGCATGCGCTCGGTGTGGCCGGGGCCTCCGATATCGTTCCCGTTTCCCGGATGCGGGAGTTGATAGCCGAGAGAACGCAGTCCGTGCCGGGAACGTACGGCGGATTTTTCAAGTTGAACCCGAAAGTGGACGACTTGCCCGAGACGCTCTCCGTCAAGCACGGCGACAGGATCCGCCTCATTGTCATGGGGGGTGTGAAAAAGGGCGGGAGCGGGTGCGTCTGCCCGGAGAGCGTGATGCTCAAAAATCTTGTCCAGCATCTTGTCCTGCGCCGCGACGAAGTTGTAGTCATGGATATGGAGGCGGGCATAGAACACCTCGGGCGCGGGACCTCCAAGGCCGTCGACTGGCTCATCACCGTGGTTGAACCGGGGAGGCGGAGCATCGACACCGCGGCTCGCATCCGCGCGCTCGGCAAGGACATCGGCCTTACCCGCGTCGGGCTTGTCGCGAACAAGGTGCGCAACGATCAGGACCGCGCGTTCTTGAGAAAAGCCCTCAGCGGCCAGCTCATACTCGGTTTTCTCCCTTACGACGAGGGCATCATCGACGCCGACCTGCGCTCCGTGTATGCCGACGGGATAAGCGAGGAGACACGCGCCGCGCTCGAGAAAATAATGAACAACCTCATGGAAGTATCCAAAGCTGAGTAGCGGCAGAATTGGACGGTGCAATTATGATAGATGTCCAGAGCCTGTCTGATCACCGGAACATCAACATCGACAAGGTTGGGGTGAAGGATATCCGCTATCCCATAACCGTTATGGACCGCAACAACGGCGTCCAGCACACGGTTGCCTCCGTCAACATGTATGTGAACGTGCCCCGTGAGTTCAAGGGCACGCATATGAGCCGATTCATCGAGATCCTGAACGAGTTTCACGGAAACCTCGATATCCGCGAGTTTTCCACCATGCTGAAAGCGCTCCAGGAACATCTCCAGGCGGAATCGGCTCATATGGAGATGTACTTTCCCTACTTCATCCAGAAGCACTCGCCGGTCACTTCCAGCCCCGGGCTTATGGAGTACCGGTGCCGCATCACGGCTTCCCTCGACAGCAAGGGATACGATCTCATCGTGCAGGTCGATGTTCCGATCACCACGGTCTGTCCCTGCTCGAAGGAAATCAGCGATTACGGCGCCCACAACCAGAGGGGAATTGTGAGGCTCGCGGTCCGGTTCAAACGCTTCGTCTGGATTGAAGACCTCGTCCAACTGGTCGAAAGCGCCGCTTCGTGCGATGTCTACTCCGTGCTGAAGCGCCCTGACGAAAAGTACGTGACGGAAAGCGCCTACGAAAACCCCAAGTTCGTCGAGGATGTCGTCAGGGATATTGCCTACGAGCTGAAAAACGACCCGAATGTGAAGTGGTTTCTCGTCGACGTGGAAAACTTCGAATCGATCCACAATCACAGCGCCTACGCCTGCATCGAGCGAGTGAATACTCCCCCCTCCCAACCCGTGTAGTTTTTTCTTTTATTTCCTCCTTTTTTAGGCCACCCTGCCCATTGGCGCGGGGGTGCTCAGCAGAACTGCGTCAAAACGTTTTCGAGCTGTTTTTTGTCGCCGTCGTCACGGCAGAATACTTGGAGCAACAGCGTATCCCCAATTTTTCGGAGAATCGAATTCGTGGACGATCTGGAGAGATTTGAAAAGATCTGCCGGGCAATGGCCGCTTCCGCTTTCTACCCTCATCCCGTCGAAAAAATCGAACGGTGCGAAACGCATATATCCGTTGTTTTTCTCACGGGCTCGTGGGCGTACAAGCTCAAAAAACCCATGGATTTCGGCTTCCTGGACTATACAAGCCTGGCCGGGAGGAAGCGGATGTGCGAACTCGAGGTCACGCTGAACCAGCGCCTGGCCAAGGGGATCTATGCGGGAGTCGTGCCGGTCCGGAGGGGTGACGGGGGCTTTTCGCTGGGGGGGCCGGGCGAGATCGTGGAATATGCCGTGAAGATGCGGCAGCTTCCCGATGAGGCCTCTCTTTCGCGACTGCTCTTTGCGGGGCAGGTCCGGCCCGAGCAGATGGAAAAGCTCGGCGAGCATCTGGGCAATTTCTACCGGTGCGCCGAAAGAACCCCGGCGATGGACGAATACGGCCGCGCCGAAGTCATCAACGTCAACACCGAGGAAAATTTCCGCCAGCTCGAGCCCTTTGTCGGCGTGCTCTTCAGGAGAGACCCTTTCGATTCCGTCAGGGAATCGAGCAGGGCGTTTTTCCGGGACCACGGCCGGATATTTCAGCGTCGGATCGAGGAGGGCAGAATCCGCGACGGCCATGGCGACCTCAGGGCCGAGCACGTGTATTTTCTCGAAACCACGGAGATAATCGACTGCATCGAATTCAACGAGCGGTTCCGGTACGGGGACGCCGCCGCCGACCTGGCCTATCTCTACATGGATATCGAACGGCTCGGGCACCCGGATCTGGCCCTGCGCCTACTCGACGGATACGTGCGGGTATGCCGTGACCACGGCCTTTACACGGTCCTGGATTTCTATTCCTGCTACCGCGCGCTGGTGAAGCTCAAGGTCTCGTGCCTCACCTGGACGGAGCTTGGAGAAGGCAAGCGGAAAAGGGAGATGGAATCGCGCGCGGTGCAATACCTGCTGCTTGCTTTCCGTTACGCCGTCCAGTTCAGCAGGCCCGCCGTATGGGTCCTGTGCGGCCTGCCCGGAACAGGCAAGTCGGCCGTTGCCGGGGCCGTGAGAGAAGCTCTTGGCATCGCCCTCTACAGCTCGGACGAGACGCGACGCGAGATGCCCGAATACGGCGACCACGCCGGTCCGGAACCCTACGGCCGGGGAATCTACCGGGCGGAGACCCGGGGCCGCGTCTACGCAAGGCTGCTCGCACTGGCTCAGGAGGAACTGAAAAAAGGTCGATCCGTCATCCTGGACGCCACCTTTTCGCGCAGGAAGTGGCGCGAGGAGGCGTTGATGCTCGCGGACGACAGGGATGCCAACATATTCTTCATCGAATGCACGAGCCCCGAAGACGTGCTGATCGAAAGGCTTTCAAAGAGGCGAACCGGCGATGGCGGACGGAGCGACGCCCGGTCCGAGCACTTGGCCGGGTTGAGCTCCGAGTTCGAATCCATGGAGGATCTTCCCGCAAGCGTCCACGCGGGAATCGATACCGCGGGAGAGCTCGAAGCGAGTGTGCGGGAGGCTTTGCTGAAGGCGCATGCGATGAAGCGTTTGCAGGTTGAGGAATTGATCGAGAGGCTTTAGCGCGGCCGTCGGGTCGCGTCGATTGCGGCGTCGCCCCCATCGGCGCCGTTACTCGGATTGGCCCGGTCTTCCGGTTTGTCCGGCAAGTTCGGGAAACTCTGAAAGTTCAAGGAGGAGGAGACGAATGAAGCTGCTCGTTATCATTTCGACAGACGATGCGGAAACGTCCTACAACGCCATGAGGCTGGCCAATGTGGGCGTGAAGAAGGGCGATGAGGTCAGCGTTTTCATGCTTGGGAAGGGCGTGCTCTTTCAACAGAGCAGCAACGAGGAATTCAACGTGAAGGATCAGATCGACAAATTCGATGGCGATTTCTATGTCTGAGGCGTGTGCATGAAAGCCCACGGTCTGGTGGGCTCGAGCACGTGCCCGGTTGCCTGGATGGACGATCTCTACGAACTTTCCCGGGAAGCGGACAAGGTCCTGACTTTTTGACACCAAATTGCGTTCAAGCTGGAACCAATGGAAAAGAGCGGGGACAACGATTTCTCCCGCCTCCCTCAGGGCCGAGCGCTCCGGCGCTTGCAGCCCGGCCAACGGCCCGCCGCAAGCGCCAAAATGAGCAGCGCAGCTGCGTGTGGGGTGTGGGGAGCAGGCTCCCCACGGTTTGAAAGTTTGGTATCATCTTGAACGCTCATTGGTATGAGGCGCTTGCCGCTTCTTCCGTTCTATTTTTCCATGGCGAGAGCGATGAGGCGGTCCAGCAGTTCGCTGAAACTGATTCCCGCGACCGAGGCCGCCTGCGGGAAGAGGCTGGTTGCCGTCATGCCGGGAATCGTGTTGGTTTCGAGGACGTAGAGATCCTTGCCCGAAAGGATGAAATCGGTCCGGCTGTAGCCCCTGCAGTGAAGAGCGCGATGGGCCCGAAGCGCCATATCCTGCGCGCAGGCGGTGATCTCCGGAGAAACCCTGGCGGGGCAGATCTCGCTGGTCGCGCCGGGTGTGTATTTGGCCGTGTAGTCGAAAAACTCGTAGGCTTCCCCCGGACAGATTTCTATCAGGGGAAGGGGGATCAGGTCGTCGTTTCCCAGCACCCCGGCCGTGATTTCGACGCCCGGAATGTATTTCTCCACCAAGCACCGCCTGTCAAATTCCCAGGCCGTTTCAAACGCGGCGGCGAGCTTGCCCTTTTCCTTTACGATGGTGAGTCCGATGCTCGATCCCTCGTGTTCGGGCTTGATGACCACGGGAAGGCCGAGAGCGTCGATCACCGAGACGGCGTCGGGAGGGTTGGCTCTATCCGCGACGAGGTAGGGCGGGGTCTGCAGCCCGGCCTGGACGAAGAGTTGCTTGCTGAGGATCTTGTTCATGGCGATGGCGCTTCCGAGCACGCCGCTCCCCTGGTAGGGGATCCCCAGAAGATCGAGCATGCCCTGAATGGTGCCGTCTTCCCCAAGCCTGCCGTGCAGGATAATAAGGGCCGCGTCTATTCCGGCCGAGTCCCGGGCAAGGGCCGGGAGATCGGATGCGGGGTCGTACCTGCGGATTTCGTATTTGGACTTGTCCAGGGCGTTGTAGACCTGTTCGCCGCTTTTGAGGGAAATCTCCCGTTCAGCGGACTTCCCACCCGCCAGCAAAGCCACTGTGAGTTTCTTCTTTTCCATGAGGTCCCGGTTCGGCTCCTTTGATGTCTTCGATGGTAAGCCCGGTGATCTCGGCACCCATGGGCTCGATGTTCAGGTGAGAGAAAATCGACCCTTCCAGCGCAGTGTAGAGCCGCAGCTTGTCGAGAAGATTCCGGGCATGCGACTCCGATTTTGCGTACCGTGAAATCAGGTCGTGATAGCGCGCCTCGACCGATACGATCCGGTCGTGCATCACGCGTTTGTCCGCGTAGTTGACGAGGAGTGATTCGGTGATGGGTCCTTCGAGCTGAGAGGGAGACAGAAAGACATGCTCCCGGACGATGTCCGCGACCGCCGCGGGTACCACGCCCTCGATCATTCCGGCGCCGAGTGCGGCGTGATCCCCGCCCGTCCTCAGCCCGCGCTCCTTGCCGACGTCGTGGAGGAGCGCGGCTGCTTCAACGAGCTTCAGATCGAGCCTGAGGCTGTTCATGTTCAATTTGAGTCCGAGAAAAAGCGCCACTTCCGCCACCATGAGACTATGCCTGAGAATGTTGCCCGGCATTCCGTAGTCATGGAGGAGGCGGAGGCATTCCGTTCTTGTGGGTGTTTTCATTGCTGTTCTTCAGTGTCCCTCGGGCTTCCCGGGAATCGATCCGGATGTGCCGGCCGGATGCTCGTGGAAGCGAGCGGGTCGATCCCGCCGGGTTCGGTGTCCCGATTGGAGTTACCCTCCGCTATTTGCGGTAAAATTTAAGCCACGGTTGACGCTCGGTTTCTCTCAGGTCTTTCAGGGCGAGTTGAAGCGCCCGGACCGCAAGCTCTGCGCAGTGGAATTCGCTTTCCGGCAAAGTCTCCAGGAAATCGGCAATCCGCTCGGGAGTTATCTCCCAAGCTTCCTGCTGGCTTTTGCCTTCGATCATCCGGATAGCGCTGTTTGCGCAGGCTGCGGTGTAAATGCAGCCGTCCGTATGGAAGGAGGCCGACCTGATGGTTCCGTTTCGCGCCAGAAGGAACATCTCGAGCGTATCGCCGCATTCGCGGCCGGCCTTCCCGTAGCCGTCGGGGTTTGCAAGCCGCTCGCGCTTGTCGGCGCCCAGAGCCATTTCGAGAAATGTGAGGGAATGTTGCCGCCAGAATTCAAGAACCTTTTCGTCCATCAAGTGCCTCTCCCGAGTAAGACTTTTCTTGGGAATGTACCCCAAAACGGAGGAATTTTAAACCCCCCCTGCGGCGAAGCGCGCACTTCCATTCAAAAGAGGTCGCCGCCGGCAAGTGAAGCACGGGAGTTCCCGAAAAACGGTTTCATCTGAAGAATTTTCGGTTATTATGCGCACAATTCCAAAATCTCAACGGTTCCCGCCGAGGATTGATGATGCTCAATTCCGAAATGAACAAGCTTCTGAAACTGCTCCCCCTCGATTCCTGGTTCTGGGTATCGATGCTTCTCCTGGCTCAGGGGATCGGCGCAACAGGGGTCACGCTGGTCGCGAGGATTCCCATGGAGGCGGTCGCAATGCAGATAAGCGTGCTGTATATCGGAGGACTGACGGGTCTTTTCCTGTTCCGGTTCCGGCCCGCGGGAAACGATAATCTGCCCTGGATCTGCGCCGCCGTAATCTATGTCGGATTCATTTTCCTCATGTCCTCCAGGGCGTATGCGGAAACGGCCCTGACGTTCGATACGAGCTATTTTCATCCCCTGGAGTACCTTACCCTGGGAGTCTTTCTCGGGCGGTTCTGGTATTGGGTGATCGAGGCAAAGGGCTTTTGGCGCTTCGCCATGCGCGTGATTGCCGCCGGAGCGGCCTGCGGGGCCGCCGACGAGACAATCCAGTATTTTGTTCCGGGCCGGCAATGCGATCTTATGGACTTTATGCTGGACTTGTCGGGGCTGGCATGCGCGGTGCTGCTCTTCGCCGCCCTGAGGCCGATCATCAACCTGCGGCTCAGATCACGCCGGCCAACCTGAGAACGATCAGCCCGGCGACATTGGCGTAGATTCCCGCTCCGAGATCGTCCAGCATTGCCCCGAAGCCGCCGTGGATATTTCTGTCGAGCCAGCGAAGAGGCCAGGGTTTCCAGATGTCGAAAAGGCGGAAGAAGACTATTCCCGCCAGGATGGACGGGAAGGTGACCGGGTGTCCCAGCATGGAGACGAGAAACCCGCAGAGTTCGTCGATAACGGCCTCACTCGGGTCGGACTTGCCGAGTTCGCGCTCCGCGGCATCCGTTGCGACCCAGCCGAGCGCGTAGACGAACAGGGCGAAAGCCGTCTGGGCCGGCCAAGACAGATGTCCCACCAGAAGGAAACAGGGAACACCGGCGACAATCGTCGCAACGGTGCCCGGGGCGACCGGGGCCCATCCGATTCCCAGCAGCGTGGCAACCCGGAGGCCGAGGGAACTTCTCCTGTCCGTACGCTCCATGCCTTCCTTCTCCAGCATTCGAATTTGGTGAATTAGCGCGGAAAAACTCTTATAATTGATCATCCGGACAATTGAAAGAGGCATTCGATGCAGACGAGGAGATCATACGGACAGTCGGCCGATCTCGATCAGCACGAGACGTTTTTTCGCCTCATAAACCCCGAGGATTACGGCCGGTATGGGATCAACGCGGAAGACGTCCCGATGGGAACGTTTGCGGCCGAGGACCATCCGGGCTTCCTGCCGAGCCGTCTGGGGGGGAATGCCTACGGGCTGGGGCTCATCGAGCAGGAGGTGCTGACCAGCGCCGATACGGATTTTCTCGAAAGCATCGACTTCGAAGACCCGGGAGAACTCCGGGAACACGCCCACGAGCTCAATGCCATCTATCAGAAGCTCGGACTTCTTATCCGCTTCAGCAGCACCGGAAAGCGCTATTTTCTCATTCCCATCAATCTCGTCGCGAACTCCTTCCAGGAAATCAAGATCAAAGCCGACGAGATCGAAAAGGTAATCAAGCAGCACATAGCCGAAACCCATTCCGAACGGCTCGACATAGGTATTTTGACCTCCCCCGAGGACATGATCGCCCACGAATTGACCGCAAGGCTCTCAAATCAGCGTATCCACATTTTCGATACCCTGGAAAAGCTGCGCTGCTGGCGAATCCCCCTGGATATTGTGATCCTGCCGAAGGACCCCTTTGAGTTCCTGCTCGAGCAGAGGCTGCCGAAAAAACCCGGCAGAATGGCTCGCCGGAAGGATCTCGGCGGACTCGCCGCCTACCTTGCCACAGTCCTGTTCGACGTCCTCGACAGGGACGGCAAAATACACGTCCTGGCCCATCCCGACGCGGATTACCACGACCGGACCTGCCGCGTCGTTTTCAAGTCCGATCAGGAACTGAAGTCCTTCCTGCTCTTCGCCCATACCTTCAGGACTCAGGGCGCTTACGTGTACCAGCCGCTCGGGTCCGAGATGAGCGTTTATGTTTCCGATCTTCACCTCTACCTCAACCGGTTCGCCTTTTCCGAACCCGAGGTGAAACGGCTGCTCGGCCGGCAGAAGCCCGAAGAACTCACCCCCGAGGAGATCGACAACCTGCCCCGCCTCGACCTCGTTCTGGCAAGTCTTCGAAAAAAAGACATGGAGAGGGAGTGGAGAAGGATCTTCGAGCCGTTTTTCAGGATCGAGTCGCTGGAGAAGAAGACGCCTCCGGCGTATGAGGCTTATTGGAAAGAACGTCTGGACGTGGACTCCAGGCTGCCGGAGAACCTCCTCTCGATGGTGGCCGTTAGAAAAAAACCCTCCGTTTCGGTCGCCGCGCTCGAGGAGGAAATCAGAGCGTCGGGAATGCAGGGATGTTCTCTGCCTCTTGTCGCCGAATACCGGAAGACCTTCAGGTTCGTCCTGGAGGTCCTGAGCGTTCTGAGAAAGATCCGGGAGCATGCCGTTGCGCAGATTTCCGAATTGGAGCTAAACCGGCTGGCCGGCCCGTTCCGGATCGGGAAAAAGGAGTTCGACACCATTTTGCGCCTGCTCGAACTGGCGCCGAAGCTTGAAAGACTTCAGCTGATCTTCAGCGTCGGAGTGCCCGAGGGGCAGGAGGTCTCGATGATCGAGAACCTGGAGAAGCTTTCCCTGCTCGGGTTCTCGCGCGACCAGTTGCGGGAGATCCTCCTTATTGTTGTCGGTCACTCCACGATGAGCCGGATCGTGTTCGGGAAGATCTCGGCCAAGACCCTGAAACCCATCACGGACAGGGCCAGAGGGGGCGATCGTCAGCAGGTGTTCGATTTGCTGAGGATCAGCAGGCTTATGAGCATGGCTGAGATAATCGCCTCGCTCGGGGAGTCGTTCATGGGCGAGCAGGCGGGGGAGCTTTTCCATCTCTACGATGAAGCGATTGCCGTCACAATGGATCCGGAGACGGACTGGGACAGGCGGGAGGACCTGCAGATCAGCTCCATCGGCGGCGTGCAGAACCGCGCTATCCGCGAGATGCTCAAGTTCTTCAACCTCTTCGATTTCCTGAACGACTGGCAGGATTACGTGAGCAAGGGGGAGATCCAGAAAGAGGTCATCTGCGATTACGACTCCGTCAAGCTCGCCCGGATGGAAGAGGCTATCGGGCTTTCCACCGTTGCCGAGGAATTCAAACAGAAGTTCCTTGGGGAATACAGTTTCGGCCAGTCCTATTTTTTCCGCCAGTTTCTCGATACCGAATTCCACGGAACGGGACCGCTTTTCAGGCGTCTGGGAACGCGCGCGGGCTTCATCCTGCTCTGGATCGTGCTGAACGCTTCCGAAAAGAACATGATCAACTTCAACCCCGTGCTCACGGGATTTCCGATAAGAGACCACAGGCGGCGCATCGGCAAGCTGCGGCAGGCCCTGCTCGGCATTCCCATCGAGCGGCTCAACCCGGGGTTTTTCTGCGAGCTCAAGACCAATTTCGCGGAACACCGGCCGGCCTTTATTTTCGACAGCGGCATCCGGCTGATTGTCGACCCGGGATCGCGGCTCCTGGATGTCTCCTTTGTCGATATCGACGACAACATCCAAAAGATCCAGAGTCTCCTTCACATCTTCGAGAGCCGAAAACTGAGCCGCATCTCCCTTCGGGACCTCCGGGAAATGGAGCGGCGATTCTCGGAGGTGCTGAGCTTTCACAAGTACATCGAGCGCGAGGGCTCAAACCCCGCGTGCACCCTGTTCGAATCGCTGGGAGGCATCGAGCGGAAAAACCGCGAGATCCTTGAAATCGAAACACGCATCAGGTCGATTCTCCACAGGCAGATATTCGTGCCCGAAGAGATCTACGACAGCCTCAGCGTACTCCGGGAGCATTGCCCGGAAATCCTGGGTTTCACCATTCCGGAACTGCGCGGCCTGGGCTACCTCGGGGGGATTTCTCCCGAGCCCGGAAGCGGCACGCTCGAAGACTACGTAATGCGGTGCCTCAAGAAATTCCAGGCGCTGGTGAACCGGGACCGCAACAGTTTCCAGGACAGAAATACTTTCTATCGGCTGGCCAAACGCGAGTTCGGTCCTCTTGCCGAAGAGGGGCTCGGCGCAACTCACCCCCAGCTGGAAGCCCTCGAATACTATATCGACAAGGTCCGGGAAAAACCCGCGCTTGCGCGGGCGCTCACCTTCGCGCTCCTGTTCCAGGAAATCGGCAAGCTCGATATCTTCGCGGGGGCGGACACGGTGAACTACTGGACCCATGCCCGCCAGGGAGCGGAAATCCTGAGCAGGGAGGGCCTTCTCAAGCACTACGATCTCGATCAGCAGTCGGAGAGCACGGCCGCCTGCCTGGTGCGCTACCACGGACTGCTCGGCCATGCCATACGGGGCGATGAGCCCATAACCGCCCTCGAACGGATCACCTCGGAAAAGGACACGTATCTGCTGGATGCTTTCCTGGTGCATTCGGTCCTGGCCGCAGCAGCGGTGAAAGAGGGCGTGATGGTGTCCGATTTTCTCGAGTGCTTCATCCGGTACAGGGCCACGGCCCTCGAGGTGATCAAGTCCGGGACGACCTGGGAGAGCCGGCTGAGAGAAATCCTGGAAGAAAAGGGCAAGGCGGTGCTGGATGAATTCCAGTTCGAGGTTAAGGGAGGGAAGCTCTTTTCGCCCGGAAGCGAGGAATTGTGCGGCGTGTTCGACGCCGCCTCGGAAAGCGAGAGCCTGCGACAGGGCAGGCAGAGCGCCGCCTTCGACCGGCTGCTGAGACTTGCCGGCTCGGCCTGGGTGGATTTTGAAGATCTTCAGATGTACCTGCGCGAAATTCCGACCAGTTTCATCTACCACAAGAAGAAGCTCAAAAGCGTCGGCCCGGCCACTTTCGAAAAACAGCTCCTGCGCGGCGTGGAGATGCTCTATCTCGTTTCGTCCCTGAACCCCGAGGTCAGGTTTTACCTGCTCTACTGCCTCGATCATCTTGGCGGGGCGATGCGGATCTACGATTTCCAGAAACTCCCGGATTATTTCGGTTTGAGCGAAAGCCTGAAACTCCTGATTTTTTCGCTTCAGGCCCTTCAGCATCATTTCGGTATCGAGAGGAAGGGCGGCCTGATAAGCTTTGCCGACCTGGCCCGTGAGCACGGCAACAGGCACGATGCCTTGAAAAAGCTGCTGCAGGACTTGTCTTTTCCGGAAAAGTGTTTCGACGGCAAAAAGATCGTGTTCCATCCCGAACGGTTCGGGGAACTGCGGTTTGAGGCGAGCACGCAGGAAGATGCGCTCAACGTGGCGTACAGAGATACGGTGCGCCTCGACGCCATGAGGGAATCGCTTCTCTCCCTGTGGGACAACGGGGAACTCGTCGAGGCTTACGACAGGGCGGTTGCGGAAATCGGACAGCGAATGCCGCCCGGGGCCGAAGATCTGCTGGACGGCCTGCACCGGACCTTCAGGCTGCAGCAGGGAAAGATCAACGAGCGCGTGATCAACGAGATGAGGGAAAAACTCGGCGGCATCCACACAATTCCCGAATTCCAGAAGATTCGTCATGAAATCGATGCGATCAAGTCGAAATACGCGCTGACGGAAGGCCAGCTTTTCCTCCTCGACGAAATCGCCGAACTCAACCGCTTCAGGATCCGCGACAATTTCCTCGACGCGATCTACCGGGAATTGAACTCGATGCAATCGAAGGACTGTCTCCTCGACTACTGGGACACGATCAAAGGCGAGCTCTTCATGTACCGGTCGTTTATCGGCAAGGAGTATGAGATTCTAATCGCAAGGTTTATCGATGCCAAAGTTGCAAAACTGGATGCCTGAGTCGAACGGTTGTTCCCCTGCCTGAGGTTATCTTGTTGAGATAACGTAGAATAGGTCCCAGTCGCCCCCCGCGCGCTTTTGGGGTGATTTTTTCCTCCATGCGCCGTTCCTTATCGCGGTCGAAGGGAAAGTGCTTCAGAAAAAGACCAAACGTGACGATATATTAGGTGCGGATTTCACAATCCGTCGAACTTGGGGGGGGCAACCAGATGCTTCTCGGGGCGAAAAGCGATCTTCCCTTTTGCATTGCCCAATTCGGCAGACTTCGATCTCTTCAAGGTTTTTCAAACAGATTCACTTAGTTGCGGATGTCCGGAGGATTCTGAAGTGGCGAAAATCCTGATCATTGATGACGATCGCATGTTTTGTGACGTGATTGCCCGAATCATAGGACACTTGGGCCATGAGGCGATTTGCAGCCTGACCCTGGGCAAGGGGAGAAAAGAGGCCTGCGAGCGTCCTTACGACGTCGTGCTGCTGGATGTGCAGCTGCCCGATGGAAACGGGCTTGAAGCCATAGAGGAAATCAAGGGGAGTTGCGGAGACCCCGAGGTCATCATCGTGACCGGCATGGGCAATCCCGAAGGCGCGGACATGGCGATACGATGGGGGGCATGGGACTACATAGAAAAACCGGCCTCGCTGAATGAGATAATCAAGCCCCTTGTGAGGACTCTTGCCTACAGAAGTTCCCGCACCTCCGCGAAAGAAGGCCCCGCATTCAACCGCGACAGGATCATAGGCGACAGCCCGGCCATGCAGCGCTGCCTCGATTGGTCTGCAAACGCCGCAAAAAGCGATGTGAACGTCCTGCTCACCGGGGAAACCGGGACGGGAAAAGAAGTGTTCGCCAGGATGATCCACGAGAACAGCGCCCGCGCTTCGCGCCCCTTCGTGGTGGTGGAGTGCAGCGCACTGCCCGAGTCTCTGGTCGAGAGCATTCTCTTCGGTCACGAAAAAGGCTCTTTCACGGGCGCCGACAGGCGTCAGGCCGGCCTTATCGAATTGGCGGACGGCGGGACCCTCTTCCTCGACGAGGTTGGAGAACTGCCTCACCCGCTTCAGAAAGCCTTCCTCAGAGTTCTTCAGGAACGCAGCTTCAGGCCGGTGGGGGCAATGAGGGAGCGCGCGAGCAATTTCCGACTCATCGCCGCAACAAACCGGGATCTCGAGGAAATGGTCAAAGAGGGAAAGTTCCGGAGCGATTTGCTCTTCCGCCTTCGCTCCATGGCCATCGAACTGCCGGCCCCGCAACGGCTCTTCCTCCAGGAGGCCCAGGCGCGGCTGGACG
>JAJFVB010000271.1 GCA_021372055.1 Desulfobacteraceae bacterium
CCTTACGCGCACGCGCGTCAGGCCGGGCGCTCCGGCGCTGGCGGTGGTTTTCAATCGGCAGAAGTCATCAGGAAGGTGCAACAGCCTGCCTGATATGTTCAAAGTGCTGCCCCGCCCCCTGCAGAACCACTCCTTCAAGAAATTGCCCGACGTTTAAATCCTTGCCCATAACCGGGAAATAGGCGGATTTTCCCAGGTCCGATTCCGAGAGACCCTTGACGAATTCCGCCAGTTTTTTGCCGTTCACGCGAAGCACCTCGATCACTTCGGGTTTGGTGCAATCCGCATGCTCGGCTGCATGGCGGTTGGCCATGGCCGTGATGTCGTCCATCGATAATTGGGGAAGCTTTTTCCCGTCCCGGATCATCTCCGCAAGCTTGATCACTTCGTAATGGCCCGCACCGATATGCCTGGCCGTTACTCCCACCGGCCAGTCCTCAGGGCGGCAGATCCTGGTCCAGTCATGTTCCGAACACTGTTCCACAAACGCGATCACCTCATTATTGAAGGCTTCCAAACGCTCCGACAATTCATTCGAAATCCTGTTCATAATCCCTCCATATGATTGGTGTTTGGCACACTCCTGCCGACCGCGATTCCGCTGAGTCCCATTCTAATCATCCAAGCTTGATCCATGGCGACGGCCAATGATTATTTTGAGGGAACCATACTATCTGGAAGGGTGAGCACATGGGCAAAAATGCCGGTCCTGACACAAACGACATGCTGGATGCACAGCTGAGTTCGAACGTCCGCCCCGCGGGCTGGGTAAATCCAAAACCGGTGGCGCGTTACAATCTCGTCGTCCTCGGAGCGGGAACCTCGGGCCTGGTTTCGGCCGCCGGCGCCGCAATGCTAGGCGCAAAGGTCGCGCTGGTCGAGAGGAATCTGCTCGGGGGGGACTGCCTGAACTGGGGTTGCGTCCCCTCCAAGGCTATCATTCGTTCTTCGCGCTCGGCCTTTGACGCCCGGGAAGCCGGCCGCTTCGGTGTGAAGATCGACGGTGAGATCAACGTCGATTTCAGTTTCGTAATGCAACGCATGCGCGCGCTGAGATCGCAGATCAGCGCCCACGATGCGGCCGCAAGGTTCCAGGAATTGGGGGTGGACGTCTATTTCGGCGAGGCATCCTTTGCCGGGCCCGATTCGATACGCGTGGGAAACGACCTTCTGCTTTTCGACCGGGCCGTGATCGCAACAGGGGCCCGCGCCGTCGAACCGCCGATAGATGGACTCTCCGATGCGGGTTTCCACACCAACGAGACCGTCTTCTCGATCACTGAAAGGCCGGAGCGTCTCGCCGTCATCGGCGGGGGGCCCCTTGGCTCGGAGCTGGCCCAGGCTTTCCATAGGCTTGGTTCGAAAGTCTTCCTGTTTCAGAGGAGTTCGCATCTGCTCGGTCGCGATGACAGAGAAGCAGCCGAGATCCTGCAGAGGGTTTTTGCGAGCGAAGGAATATCTCTTTTCTTCAATTCCGCCATAGTTTCGATCACCCGCAACGGCGATGAAAAGCACGTGATCTTCGAGAAGGGCGGAGAAAGACGAAGCCTTGCCGCCGATGCAATCCTCGTCGGTGCCGGTCGCGCTCCAAATGTCGAGACCCTTGATCTTGCCCGTGCGGGTGTCAGTTACGATTCCACAGGCGGCGTTCACGTCGATGATTTCCTCCGGACGACCAATCCGCGCATCTACGCCGCGGGAGACGTTTGCCTTCGGTCGAAATTTACTCACATGGCGGATGCGACTGCGCGCATCGTGATACAGAACGCTCTTTTTGGGGGCCGGAAAAGACTTAGCAGCCTTACCGTTCCGTGGGTGACCTACACGGACCCTGAAATTGCGCACGTGGGTCTATCCGAGAAGGAAAGCCGGGACAAGGGCTTTCACGTCCGGACTTACCTCAAGAACCTTGAGGATGTGGACCGGGCGATTCTGGACGGTGAAACGGAAGGCTTCGTCAAAATACATACAAAGCGCGGCACCGATAGAATACTCGGTGCAACAATCGTTGCCAGACATGCCGGTGAAATGATAAACGAGATAAGTTTTGCGATAGGGTCGGGGCTGGGCCTGAGAGCTCTTTCCGAAGTCATCCATCCCTACCCCACGCAGGCGGAGGCGCTCAAGGGGGCTGCGCTTGAGTTCAACCGGAGCCGCCTCACACCTTCCGTCCGGCTGCTCACTTCCAGCTGGTTGAGATTCCGACGGTCGGGAACATTTCGGCGCATCGAGAATTGTATCCGAGGCGCAAGAGCCCTTTTCAGGCAACATGGACGGAGAGAAAAATAGTGGGGAAAGTACTGAACGGCAACAATCAGGCCCTGGTCAAAGCTCTCGTTTTCGTAGGGCTGATTGTCATCAGCGTATACGCGGTCCGCTTCAGTCCGCTGAGCCATTACCTGACGGCCCCAGCGCTTCAGGACCTCCTCACGCAGGCCGGATTCTGGGCACCGCTGGCGTTTATTGTCTTCTACGCTGCGGCGATCTGCATGTTTGTACCGGGAACGCTGCTCACCGGAATCGGAGCGGTGATTTTCGGACCCTACTGGGGATTTGTCTACGTCTGGATCGGTGCAATGGCGGGTTCGACGGCCGCATTTCTCATAGCTCGGACCCTGGGAAGAGATTTTGCCGCCTCCCTTGTAGGCAAGAAACTCAAAGCGTATGATGAAGCCATCGCAAAAAACGGTTTCGCAACGGTGCTCTACATCAGGCTCGTCTACGTTCCCTTCACCATAGCCAATTTCGGAATGGGCCTGACGAAGGTCCGGTTCCGGGACTATTTTTTCGGTACGGCTCTGGGAATTCTGACCGGCACCTTCATCTTCACCTTCTTTTTTGGAACCCTGAAAGAAATCTGGGTCTCGGGCGACTGGTCAAGACTCCTGTCCCCCCAGGTCTTCCTCTCGGTCGGGTTGCTCGTGTTCTCTTTCTTCATTCCCCTGATCGTCAAAAGGATTCGAGCCGAACACTAACCGTCTTTGCCGCACCACCGTTGCATGGAGGAATTACCGGGCTTCCTTGCGGCGCATTTCTCTGCCGTTTATGATCTCCTTCCACTGCACCCTTTTCCAGTCCCAGGGAGCGATCGGACGCGGGTCGGCCCACAGGCCCACGGATCTTGATCGGGCCATTTTCTGCAACTTCTTCCAGTCGCTGCACATCCTTGAATTGCATTCCCCGACTTTTACCCACGCCAGTCCATAGGCGACAAGTTGCTGATTGAGGTAGTCCCTGGTGCCCTCGATTCTCACGAGTACTTTTTCGAATCCCTCGACACCCAGAAAAAGCGGCGTCACGTCCACCACCTTGTCTTCGGTGAGAAAACCGACAAGTCCCTGCGCCTTATCCCAGTAGGGCTGGCCCCTTTCAGGACAGTCAATTCCGAAAAGCCGGTATTTCTTCTCCTGCCCGTCGCGGGAAATCACAAGGAGGTCTCCCTCCGGCACGGCAACCACTTTTCCGGTCCAGGCATCGCAGGCGGCATAGTGGCAAAGAAGGAGTCCGAAAAAAAGCCACGCAGCAAACAAGGTCCTCACAAACCCGTTGCGTCGGCAAATCTCCTCACCATGCAACTGGCGGATGAGTGTTGTATCCCCAAAAATCATGACCGATCATTCTCTTTGAGACGGAATCATTCGATGCGGGCAAGATACTCCGCAACAGTCGACTCGTAAAGGCTCTTCAGGACCGTGCGTCGAGATGGATTCCACAGGATTGAACCACTTTGATTTACGCCGGCGGGAAAATTTTCGCGGTTTTGAAACGGAAAATGAAAAATGCGCTTGATTCGGCACAGTCGGAAAAGGCCACCGCGAAACTGCTGCCTTTTCGGGCGCGAATCAAAAGGAAGCAGCTATCCGATACGGAACGCCAAGAACCGGTATGGATCTTTCCCGTTCGCTCCCACGGCAACAGGACTCGAAGCCGCGCGGTCCGGCCCCGGCCTGTCGGTTTTCTTCTTAAATCGGCAATAACGCCCCTCGTCAGTAGCGGGGGCGCGATGAGTCAGAAATTCTCTATCGCCCTTCCAAAACCAATCGCGCCCCTGCGTTAGATCTTCCCCGCACAAGCGGGCAATCCCCGGCCGGCGGAGAGATCAGCTTCCGAATGAGAGGTGATAGGCGATCGAATCCAGCTTAATGGTGAAGTCAACATTCTCCACATGACAACAATCGGGAACCTGAATCTGAACAGGAGCGAAATTGAGAATGCCGTTGATACCCGCCAAAACGAGTTGATTGGCAACGCTTTGCGCGTCGTTTGCCGGGGTGGCGATGATCCCGACATGGACCTCACGCTCCCGGACAACCTCCTCCAATTCACTGACATGATTGATGACCAGTCCGTTTGGGAGGCGCTTGCCAATCTTCTGGGGATCGGCATCGAATGCAGCAGTGAACACGTACCCGTGCTTGATGAAATTCCCGTGACGGATCAAGGCGGACCCAAGGTTGCCCAATCCAACCATTGCCAGATTCCATGGACGGTTCAAACCGAGAATATCCTTGATCTGGTTGACCAGATCATTCACCCGGTAGCCTACGCCACGGACTCCGAACTCGCCGAAGTAGGCCAGATCCTTACGGATCTGAGCGGGGTTGACTCCGCACTGTTTCGCCAGCCGTTCCGATGAAATAACCTCAATGTCTTCTTCGAGCAGTTCCTGCAGAGTGCGCATGTAAATCGAGAGTCTGACAATTGTCGCCATGGGAATTTTGGCAAATTTCATAATGGACCTCAAAATGTAAATAATTCGAGCGCCGAGCAGGTCAGAAATGAGCTAACTATGTGATATTATTCACATCTCAGCATCAAAAAAAAGGCCTCCCGACTGTCAGCCTCCATGAGAAACAGAGGGCAAGCAGTGCGTCTACCACCTGCCCTCCGCCTCTTATAGCATCTGCTAATACACTACTTCGCCAAACCAACGAAGGTGCTGATCGACGACGAAATCGGGTTGGCGTAGATCAGAATCAGAGCGATAACCAGAGCGTAAATCGCCAGAGATTCGATCATTGCGAGACCGATAAGCATCGTAACCGTCACTTTACCGGAAGTATCGGGATTGCGGGCGATACCTTCGACAGCGCCACGAACCGCCATGCCCTGGCCGATGCCGCAGCCGTGAGCTGCGATTGCGATTCCCAATCCGGCCGCAACGGCGGAATAAATGTAGAACTGAACCGCAGTCGACTTCGCATCGCCGTCAGCGGCGAACGCAACACAGGCAAGACCGAGAACCAACAGTACAGTCAAAACTCCAGCTTTTTTCATGAACAGTGCCTCCTCTAGGGATTAGATTAAATCAAACCAATATACAAACGCGGCCTTCCCTTCCGCTTATTGCCTCAATCAATGAGCATGTTCAATCGCACCGGCAAAGTACATGGTCGAAAGCACGCAGAAAATGAACGCCTGGATCAGACCGGTCAGAAGTCCCAGAAACATCATGGGCAGAGGCGCAAGATAGATGCCGGCGAGGAAGAAGAGTATCCCGAGGACAAGCTCTTCACCGAAGATGTTTCCGAAAAGACGTATCGACAGGCTCAGGACCCGAGCGAGATGGCCTATTATTTCAATGGGCAGGATCAGAATCACGAGCCACCAGACGGGACCCATGAAGTGTTTGATGTATTTGACTCCATGGAATTTGACGCCCAGCACGTGGGTCATAACCACCACTATGAGAGCGCAGGCAAGCGTCGTATTGATGTTTGCGGTCGGAGAGAAAAAGCCGGGGATCATGCCAAGATAGTTGCTCATGAGGATAAAAAACCCCAGCGTGGCGATCAGCGGGAACATAAAGCGGCCTTCTTCTCCGGTGATGTTGACCATGAAATCCTCAAGGCCGCTCACGATCAGTTCGAAGAAGTTCTGCCCCCCTCCGGGAGCCATTTTGAGGCTTTTGACCGCCATGGAGCTGAGGAAAAGCAGCAAAGCCATGATGAACCAGGTATACGTGACATGGGGCTGCACCAGGAGGTCCCCAATGCCGTGGCTCTGTCCGGCAGCGGGCATATGGACACCCAGCTTCTCCAAAAGAAGGTTAATAAATAGAATAGGATGCTCCATAATCTTATTTTTCTCCCTTCATCAAAGCAAATTCGACGCTCCCAACCAAAACAATGCTCAAAACCATAACGGACAGCCCCACCAAAAATGGGATGGGAGTGGCCAAACCATAATACATTACGAGAAAAATCACAAACATGGTTCCCAAGTAGCGAATGTAGTAACTCAAAAACAAGCCCGCTTTACTGGGAATTATGCCCGGCCGTTGAAAGGCGCGCCGGAGTTGCCACTTGAGAATCTGGAAACTGATGATGGTGATGGCGCATCCCAGGAAAACCCCCTTGGCAGCCTGGAAGGAGGACATACCCCACGCGCCCAGGGTAAATACAACGAGCAGAATGCCGGAAACCCACTCGATGCGCCGAAGCAGCCTCTCGTTCGGAGCTATTTCTCTCACTCCTTTTTCCGATCCTTCCCCTCTTCCTGCTGCTGCTTGGCGAAACGGTAATAGTTGCGCGCTCCCGCAAAAATACCGAGTATCAGGAATATGATCGTCAGGTAGGGAAGCGTGCCGAACCGCGAGTCGAGATAAACTCCGATTCCAATGCCGATAAACGGTGCAAACGCAACCTGGTACCCGATTGTACTGGCCATTACGGCCTGCATGAACGATTTTCTATCTTCTTTTTTCATATTCTTATCGTGTAAATGTTCACGTGCGTACCTACCACACATGCCATTTTCAGTCAATTCTTTTCTATTTGCGCAATGCACAATTACGGGCGACAACCTTCAGGGATGCGCCCGCAGCCTCTATTGTCCTGTCCAGGTCCGCCATCTCATGCGCCGTGCTCACGAAGTACGCTTCGAACTGCGACGGAGCCAGATAGACCCCCCGTTTGAGCATCTCCTGGAAAAAAACGGCGTATGCATCGGTGTCGGCGGCGGACGCCGTTTCGAGGTCGGTTACTGAACCGCGGGTGAAGAAGCCGCATCCCAGGGAGCCGATCCTGTTGAGGGTAACGGGCACGCCCGCGGACACGGCGGCCTGTGCAAGCCCCTCGCACAAATACGTGCTTTTTTTCTCTAGGTCCTCGTAAACACCACCCCTGCTAAGCACATTCAGCATCGCAAGGCCCGCGGTCATAGCCAGCGGGTTCCCCGAAAGCGTTCCCGCCTGGTACACATCTCCCGAAGGGGCGATGCGCTCCATGATATCTCTCCTGCCACCGTATGCGCCGACCGGCAGCCCCCCTCCGATGATCTTGCCAAGGCAGGTGAGGTCGGGCATTATTCCGAAGAGATCCTGCGCTCCGCCCGGCGAAAGCCGAAAGCCGGTGATAACCTCATCGAATATGAGCAGCGCCCCGTATTCCGTGCAGATATCCCGGAGCGACTGCAAAAAACCCGGCCGGGGCAGCACGACTCCCATATTCGCCGCAACCGGTTCGAGAATGATCGCGGCGACCTCCCCTCCGGTTTCCCGCATGACCGCCCGGACCTTGTCAATATCATTATATGGAAGTGAGATCGTATGCTGCACTATTTCCTCGGGGACTCCGGGAGTCCCGGGAATACCAAAGGTCATGAGGCCGGAGCCGGACTTGACCAGCAGGGAATCCGCGTGCCCGTGATAACAGCCGTTGAACTTGATGATCTTCTTGCGGCCCGTGTAGCCCCGGGCAAGCCTTATGGCGCTCATGGCCGCCTCGGTTCCCGAGTTGACCATTCTGACCATTTCGATGGATGGAACCATTTCGACGACCTTGCGGGCCATTTCGATTTCGAGCCGCGTCGGGATGCCGTAGGAGGTGCCCCGGTGCAGTACGCCCTCTATCGCCCTCAGGACCTCCGGGTGAGAGTGGCCCAGAATCAGGGGGCCCCAGGACCCCACATAATCTATATAACTGTTCCCGTCCTCATCCGTTATGCGGCAACCCTGAGCTTCGCGGATGAAAAGAGGATCGGTCCTGACGGCCTTCCCCGAACGGACCGGGCTGTTCACTCCGCCGGGTATCCATTTGCAGGCTTCCTCAAAAAGTTCCCTGGACCTGTTCCACGTCATGGGTTCACCTCCGTCTACTCGGATTCCATAGGAGATATGTCATAGTTTTCGAGATGAAGGTTCGGATCCCCTTTCACCACGATTCGCGCATGAATTCTTTCTTCGACACGCTCCAGAGGGGCGCTCTCTTCATCGCAAAACATTGCGACGACCTCGGGATGAGCAAGCACGAGCACATTCCTGCCGAAAAATTCGTTCCTCTGCCTCTCCAACTCACGCAGGATCTCATAGCAAATCGTCTGCTTGGACTTGAGATAGCCCTCCCCCTCGCAGTACGAACAAGGCTCGCAAAGGACCTGCCCTATGCTCTCCTTGGTTCGCTTTCGCGTCATCTCGATAAGTCCGAGTTCCGACATCTGCAAGATATTCGATTTGCTCTTGTCCTTGTGCATCGCATCCCGCAGAGCGTTCCAGACCTTCTCCCGGTTGGCTTCCTTTTCCATATCGATGAAGTCGATAATGATGATCCCGCCGATATTCCGCAGCCGCAGTTGGAAGGCGATCTCCTTGACCGCTTCGAGGTTTGTCTTGAGGATGGTCTCCTCGAGATTGCGCTTCCCGACATACCGTCCCGTATTGACGTCGATTGCGGTCAGCGCCTCGGTGGTTTCCAACACAATATATCCGCCCGACTTCAACCAGATTTTCTTGCTGAGAGCGCGCTGAATCTCCATTTCGATGCCGTAGGCGTCAAAGACGGGCTCCTCGCCCTCGTAGAGTTCGACCGCGCTCTTGAGCGAGGGCATGAAGGTTTCCGTGAAATTGAGGATCTTTCTGTATTCGGATTCGGAATCGATGACAAGCCGGTCCACTTCTTTCGTGAAAAGATCGCGGACCGCGCGCAGCGTGATGTCGAGCTCCTGGTAAATCATCGAGGGCACCGAACCGTTTTCCGCCCTCCTCTGGATATTCTGCCAGAGCTTCGCGAGGAAATCCACCTCGGCCTGGAGCTTTTCCCGCTCGGCCCCTTCAGCCGCCGTACGGACGATGAACCCGCAATACGGGGGCTTGATCTCGCACATGATCTCCCTGAGGCGCTTGCGTTCGGTATCGTCTTCGATCCTCCGGGAGACCCCGACATGATCCATGGTCGGCATGAAGACGAGATGCCTGCCCGGCAGGGTAATGTGAGTGGTGATTCTCGCGCCCTTGCTCCCGATGGGTTCCTTGGCGACTTGCACGAGTATGTCCTGCCCCTCCTGCAGCCGGTCCTCTATGGGGATCATGCTGTGGCCCTGCCGCATGTCGGGAAATTCCCCGTCCTCTTCGGGCTTTTCTTCGGACTCATCCGGCGTTTCCTCGTCGGATTCCGTCTGGCAGGACGAGAGCAGGACCTGTTCGATATCGCCCATAGGCCGATGAATATCGCTGACATACAGGAAAGCGGCTTTTTCGAGCTCGATATCCACAAAGGCGGCCTGCATTCCAGGCAGAACGCGCACGACTCGCCCTTTGTAAATATTCCCCGCTATTCCCCTGTCCGAACTTCTTTCAACGTAGAGCTCCGCCACCTGGCCGTTTTCGACAAGTGCCACTCGGGTCTCAAAAGGATTGCTGTTGATGATTAGCTCTGCGGACATTGTGGCCCCCCTCCTGGACCTCCAGGTGGTATGCGGCGATTTTGCAGATCAGGCAGTCGGCGAGTTCTTCCGCATGCTCGCCGGCCAGAGTCTGCAAAATGGCCAATGGTCTGAAGCACCAAAGCGGTGTTTCGTAGATATCAATCTCCAGGGCGTTTTCCCCGGATTTTCTGACGTCGAGCACGATTTCGCCGAGCCTGGCCCTTGCCTCCGACTTCTTCGTTTTCTTTATAATCTCCGTGTCGCCGCACTGCGGATATGCATGAAGAATATGGCGGAGCACAAAAGGACTCAGACCGGATACGAGATACACCGCCCTGCACGGCTGACCGGCAGCAGGGCGTTTTTCGATCCATGCTATTCTAGTAACCGTCAACAGACCGCCGAAATGCTTGTTCAGCCGGTCGCGCATCCAGACCGGATCTATCTTTTCGGTCAGGCTGACAAAGGCTTCGGCGATAATCGATTCCATGCCGAGAGGCAGGGCTTCTCCAAAAGATATTTTCGGGTGGGGATTGTGCCCTTTGCTGAAGGCGGCCGGCAGCCCCGCCCTTCTGATCGCGCGTTCAAAGGCCGAAGCGATTTCCAGCTGGCCGAAAAAGCGCGCCCTCCCCAATTTGGAATAGATCACCTTGTAGACGAACTCGGGCACGTCCGCCGCAGCGGGTCTCCCGGTCGATGGAGCTTTCCCGGTTTGCAGGCGGGCGGGGGGTTCCTCATGCACCAGAACCGATGCGCCATCATCGCTGCATGCCCCGCATGCCGTACAGTCCCCTTGCCGGCAGTCCGGAGTGTATTCCTCCGCAAGAGATTTTTCGTATTCCCTCCAGAGATACTTCCGAGAGACTCCGGCCGAAAGATGGCTCCAGGGAAGCACCTCTTCCCGGCCGCGCTCCCGATGGGCATAGAATCCGACATTCAGCCCGGCCTCCTCCATCGCCCGGTACCAGGCATCCTCACGGAAATGGTCGGTCCACCCGTCAAAACGCGCCCCAAGCTCCCACGCTCTCAAAAGAGCCCGGCCGAGCCGCCTGTCGCCACGGGCAAAAACCGCCTCGAAAATGCTGCTCCCCGGCTGGTTCCATTTGAGTCTCAGACCCGGCTTACGCAAACGGTCCTTGAACGATGCGAGCAAATCCTCGATCTGGCCCTTGCCTATCTGAGCCGACCACTGGAAAGGGGTCATGGGTTTCGGAACAAAGGTCGAAATCGCAATATTGACCGAAGCGCGCGTTTTCTTTGCCTTTTCCCAGACCTTGAGGCAGAGATCGACCAGAGACGCCCTGTCTTCTTCCGTTTCCCCGGGCAGTCCCATCATGAAGTAGAGTTTTATGCCGCGCCAGCCGAGATCGAAAGCCGCCTCGGCGGCGGAAAGCAGATCCTCATCCTTTATTCCCTTGTTGATCATTCTGCGCAGCCGCTCGCTCCCGGCCTCCGGAGCCAGGGTGAACCCGGTCTTTCGAACCCTCTGCACATGTTCCATGAGTTCGGGGGTGAGGGTCCCAACGCGCATCGAGGGAAACGAAACCGCGACTTTTTTTGGTTCCAGCTCCTTCACCAGCGCGCCGAGCAGGGCCTGAATCTGGCAGTAATCGCCCGTGCTGAAGGAAAGGAGCGATACGTCCTCAAAGCCGCTCGCCGCCAGCGCCCGTTTGGCCGCCTCGAACACATACCCCGCATCGCGCTCCCGGACGGGGCGGTAGATGAAACTCGCCTGGCAGAACCGGCACCCCCTGGTGCATCCCCGGGCAATTTCCATTCCGAGGCGGTTGTGGACGATGTCTATTACGGGAACAATCGGATTTTCCGGAATGGGACACACCTCATCCAGATTCCGGACCGTACGCTTCGAGACTTCCCTGTAATCCGCATACCGAGGCTCAATCCGGAGAACAGTCCCGTCTTCCCCATAGGTCACGGAAAACAAGGATGGAACATATACCCCCGGGATCTTCCTGACCGAGGAGAGGAAATCCTCCCGCGAACGGCCTTCGGCCTTCCATTGCCTGTGCAGCGCGACGATCTCGGGAAGCACCTCCTCGGCCTCGCCGAGCACGAAAAAATCGAAGAAGTCGGCCAGGGGCTCGGGATTGAACGCGCAGGGGCCTCCCCCGATGACAAAGGGATGTTCTCCCGTGCGTTCACCGGATTCGAAAGGCACGGAGGCAAGGTCGAGAATCGTAAGGATATTCGAATAGCTCAGCTCGTACTGCAGGCTGAAACCGAGAAAATCGAAATCCGAGAGCGGCTGTTCGCTCTCGATACCCCGCAGAGGCTCCCCCAGGCTCCTCAACCGCTCCTCGTAGTCGGGCCACGGCGAATAAACCCTGTCGGCCATCACCCCTTCGGCCTGATTGAGTTGATGGTAGAGCAACTGGAGCCCCAGGTGGCTCATGCCGATCTCGTAGACATCGGGAAAAGCCAGGGCAAAGCGCACCGATGCATCTTCGAAGCTCTTCCCGTACGTGTTGCATTCGCACCCGATGTAGCGCCCGGGCTTTTCAATTCCGTTCAAATGCTTATCAAACATTGGGTTCCAATTATCCTTAGCTCTCCGTCCGGCCGGTTTCGGCCCCGTTCCGAAGGCGGGAGTTTCCTGTTCGTGACACTCTTGATGCCGGTATTTCGCGAGGCCCAAAATGCGGAACTATTTTTAAATTTTTATATATACTTACCTATGGGAAAGCGAGTCAACAGAAAAGGACCGCGGGGATCCCGGCAAACCTCCCGCGCCGATTTCCCCGGTCGGTTCGGCATGTTAACTTTAGAATTTCTGCTTGCATTCTAGGAATTGCCATGGTATCGGTATGCCCTGTTTTTCCGGAAACATCGGCATCAAGCGAAACCTTAATCCTGAATAGATCCGAGTTTTCCCATAACTATTGCAGACCATTCGAAGGAGGAGAGATCATGAAGGTTTTTGTGGGCGGTGTAGTGGCGGCGTTCTTTGGCTTCCTGGGCATCCTCATCTGGAATGATGCTGTTTTCAAGTTTATCGGAGGCGCCATTCCCCTCGTACTGCTCCTTGGTGGGCTCATGGCCGCTTATCTCGGCTACGACGAAGTAAAGGAAAAACTGCCTTTCCCCAAGTGCAGCAAGGATGAACAGGACTCAAGCGACACAAGGTTGAAGGAAGAAGCCGAGAAGTACCGCCAGGAAGTCGAAAGACTCAAAGCTGAACTGGACAAGTCCAAATCGAGCTAGAATTCTCGATTTTCAGAATACAAGAGCCGCCCCGTTCGGGCGGCTTTTTTGTCCCCGGCGATTACGGATGCGCTTCCGCCCAATTGGCGCCCCACCCTATCTCCACTTTCAGGGGGACCCCCAAGACCCGGACGTCTTCCATGGCCCACCTTATAAGCTCCTGCATCCGCACCATCTCCCTGTCCGGCACTTCGAACAGCAGTTCGTCATGTACCTGAAGAAGCATCCGCGCCGCCAAACCCTCGGCCTCGATCCTGCGAGAAACGTCTATCATCGCCTTCTTAATGAGATCGGCCGCCGTCCCCTGGATGGGCATATTGATCGCAAGCCGCTCCCCCAGTTGGCGGATGGAAAAGTTGCGGCTCTGGAGCTCCGGAATGGCGCGCCTCCTGCCGAACAAAGTCTCGGCGTACCCAAGCTCACGCGCGCTCCTGATCGATTCGTCGATAAATCGCCTCACCCCGCTGTATCGTTGGAAGTAACGGTCAATCGCCGCCTTTGCCGTTTTCGTGCTGATCCGAAGTCTTTGCGCCAACCCGAAAGGGCTCATCCCGTAAGCGATCCCGAAATTGATCATCTTCGCCTGGCGGCGCATCTCGGGAGTGACATCGGCCGGATTGCCCCCGAAGATGTCCGCGGCGGTTCTCCTGTGGACGTCCTCGTTTTTGCGGAAGGATTCGATCAGGCTTTCATCTCCGCTGTAGTGGGCGAGCACGCGCAATTCAATCTGCGAATAGTCGGAAGACATCAGCATGTGTCCGGGGGCGGCAATGAACGCCTCACGGATTGTCTTGCCCTCATCCGAACGTATCGGAATATTCTGGAGGTTCGGGTTCGAACTGGAGAGCCTGCCCGTCGCGGCCACCGTCTGATTGAAGGAGGTGTGGATGCGTCCCGTTTCCGGATTGATCAGTTTGGGAAGAGCGTCCGCGTAAGTCCCCTTTAACTTGGAGATTGTCCGGTATGCAAGCACCTGGTCCGCAACCGGGTGTTCCAGGGCAAGTTCTTCGAGCACGCTGGTGTCCGTTGAAGCACCGCTTTTGGTCTTCTTTATCACCCGCAGTCCGAGCTTCTCGAACAGGATGTACCCAAGCTGCTTGGGCGACTGGATGTTGAATTCCTCGCCCGCCATCTCGTAGATGAGCGCGGCTTTTTGATCCAGCGACTTTTCAAACGCAATGGAAAGGTCCTCCAGCTTTTCCGAATTGACCAGTATTCCCCGATCCTCCATGCGGGCAAGGACTTCGGTCAGAGGCAGTTCGATTGTCTCGTAGAGTTCGCTGAGGCCGCTTTCCCCCAGTTTCTTCCGCAAAACGGGCACGAGCCTCCAGATCGTCTCGACATCGCGGCACGCATACTCGGCGGCCCTGACAAACTCCACCTCCGCAAAGCTGACCTGATCCTTTCCGCGCCCGGTGATCTCGAGGAAAGTCTCGACCGACTCTCCGAGATGCTCGCCCGCAATCCTGTCCAGCCCATGCGACTGCCCCCCCGGGTCGAGAAGGTAGCTGGCGATCATCGAGTCGAAGGCGATTGCGTTCAGCTCGATCCCGTATTTTTTGAGAATTATCCACTGAGATTTGAGATTGTGACCGGCCTTGCCCGGTTTCTTCGCTTCCAGAAGCGGCTGCAGAGCCCGCAGGACCTCTTCCTCGGAGAGCTGGATGCCGCACTCCGGACATCGGTGTCCGACCGGAACGTAATAAGCACGGCCGTTTTCGAAGCAGACCGCAACGGAAACCAGTTCGGCGCTCATGAGGTCCTGGCGCGTGGCTTCGACCTCAATGGAGATAAGCGGTTGCTTTGCCGCTTTTGCAATCAATGCGGACAGTTCCCCGGACGTTCTGATGATCAGGTCGTTTCTTTGCGCAGCCCGGACCTGCGCAGGACCCGGCGAAGCGGC
>JAJFVB010000280.1 GCA_021372055.1 Desulfobacteraceae bacterium
TGCCGGGCCTTTCAGTTGGTAGTAAGGATTGGGCCAGGATGCCCGATGAAGGTATTCATCAAGACCAAGGGCCGTTAACTCAGGAGGTAGAGTATCTGCCTTTTAAGCAGAGAGTCGCAGGTTCAAATCCTGCACGGCCCACTAAATTACCCCCGTACTTTCAGTAACTTGTGAGGTGCGGGGGTATCTTTTTTCGGCGATGCGTTCGCGGTGCAGGGAAAAGATGTTTCCGCAGAGCAGTTGCCGAGGAATGCCGGGTTCCTTCGCACAGATCCATGCCCTCCTCCCGGGGAAGAGCCGGTACCGGGAATCGACCACGCCCTTAAGGAAGCCAGGAAGTCAATTGGCCGGCCGGCGGTCTTTTTGATGGACCGAGAGGTTGCTTGGCATAGCCGAGCGCGCAACCCATCAAGTCCCACTCTCCGGGCTTCAATCCCAAAAGGCCGCAAAACCGGGCTTCATCGCTCATCTTCGCTGTAATCGATATTATGTGAAACGCAAGATCCAGGGCAGTTGCCTTGAGCCACATGTTCTCGAGGCAATGAGCAAGCACTCGGCGCTGCCGGCCGCCGGCCATCCTCTGAAGTCCAAAGGGGATCCATCCGCTTTTTGCTATTTTGGTGCCCTGAAAATCTGAGTTTCGTGGTAAAATAGTTCGTTATGTATAATCACCGGGACACTTTGTCACCATTACCAAGAGGACGTACATATGATCAGAGAAAAAGAGGAAGCTGCAAAACACCAAGAAGATGAGCCGGAGCGGCAGACCGGAGAACCACAGGAGAGCGAGCAAAAGCAGAGGGAAGAGGAAGAAAAAGCATACCATGAACGTTTGGCGATCGAGAGGGCTGAAAGTCTGCGAAAACAGTTGGAACAAGTTGAGATAGAGCGCAAGGAACGTGAGAGGCAGCAGGGGGTGAGGCAAGAGATTGACGAGTACTATAAACGCCAGCAGAGCGGCAGGGCTGACGACTTTCGGCGCGAGTACAACCACAGACATGGCGCGGAAAAACCCAAATGGCCTTATGGTGGGAATAATTGATTTGAAAGAGAAAAAGATGTGACCCCGTGGACACCGCCGTGGTTGGATCACAATACTTTGGAATTCATATTTGGTTGTGAGCTCCCGGCTCGCGGTTCGGATTCCACCAGAGGTCAAACTCTGCAATATTCAGTTTCATTGCCCCTGATGCCGGGGGATCACATCCTTACGGGGTAACGTTATTCGTGTTCACACAGCCTGAGCCTGTAAGCACCAGGCTGGTACCGTTCCCGATGGAGACATTATCGAAAACCCTGCTCGGGCATTCGACATACAATCCGGTGCCCGGGTTGATGTCGTGCTGTTGCTGTCAATAACGCCTTTGCGTGCGAGTATGCCCGTGCCATTATTACGCGCGGTATTGCCTTTTACGATCCCCCCGCCCGCATAAATACCGTACTGCGAATTGCCGTAAACGGTGTTTTCCATAACTATCCCGCCAGGGCCGACGAGCATGCCAACCACCTCCATACGCTGGGGTACTCATTTTTATGTACCCTTCTTTCCCTGCAGGCAATGTCATATTCCCCATAGTACAATCAGGCAGTAGCTATTGATTGTTACAATATACCAAGCCGCAAGCGCCGGAACGCCCGGCCTGACGCGCGTGCGCGTAAGGCCGAACCTGAGGGGGCGCGGGGGAAATCATTTCCCCCGCGCTTTTTCATTACTTCTATCTTGAACGCGACTTGGTATGAAAAGCGTGGAAAGCCGCGCCCTGCACCCCCTCGCCGCCACGTCCTCGAAGCCGCTTGGGGCTGGCCAAAAAATAACACAGAATGCAAAATTTCTCTTGACATAGAGAACACCATCGAACATTATCGCAACCAAACAAACCATATATCCCAGCAAAAGCAACAAAACTGAAAGCCGGAGGAACCCGGGCGATGCACGGGGATGAACAAGGGGGACAAGCACGGCCATAGGCAAAGAGACGGGCGGGCCGCCTCTTTTGCAGCAAACCCTGTTGGAAGCGGGTTTGTTCGCGTGCTTTCGGACTGAAACGCCGGAAAGGAGAAGTCATGGGTAGTCTTACCTCACTTGGTATTCTGTTTGCTTCCATAGTACTGATCGTGTTCCTGATTATGAAAGTGCGCCTGAGCGCTTTTCTGGCACTGATCCTGGCATGCATGTTCCTGGGATTTGCCACGGGGATGCCGCTGGGGAAAATCTGCTCCTCGATTGAGGCGGGAATGGGCGGGACACTGGGCTTCCTGGCAACCATCCTGGGGCTGGGGACAATCCTGGGCAAAATGATGGAGGTTTCCGGAGGGGCGGAGCGCCTCGCGCGGACAATGATTGAAGTATTGGGGCGGACCAAAGCTCATTGGGCCATGATGATCGTCGGCTTCATTTGCGGCATCCCGGTGTTTTTCCAGGTCGGCTTCGTCCTCTTGATTCCGCTGGTCTTCAGTGTCGCCCTGGAAGCCCGCATGTCGCTTGTCAAAATCGGGATTCCGGTCGTCGCCGGCCTGATCACGGTCCACTGCATCGTCCCGCCGCACCCCGCGGCCATGGCCATCTGCGGCACCCTGCACGCCGATGTGGGCAAAGTCATCCTCTACGGCCTGTTGTGCGGGCTTCCCGGCGCGATTATCGCGGGGCCGATCTACGGCAACATTTTGGCCAAGCGCATGGAACTGAAGCCGCCCGAACATCTCTTCAAGTACGAGCGTACCCCCGACGAGAAGCTTCCTCCTTTCGGCATGACTCTTTTCACGATTCTTCTGCCTCTTTTCATCATGGTAGGGAAGACCATCATCGAACTCAGCGTTCCCAAAACCGCTTCTTTTATGCCCATTGTGGCCTTCATCGGCAACCCCATTACCGCACTGCTCATATCGGCATTTGTCTCCTACTGGACTCTCGGCTTCTCCAGGGGCCTCACCCGGGATGACCTGCTCAAGTTGACCGACGGCTGCTTCGGGCCGGTCGCGGGGATTCTGCTCATCATCGGCGCCGGCGGGGCTTTCAACAAGGTGCTCCTGGACAGCGGCATGGGCAAGAGCATCGAAGCCGTTCTGACCGGCTTGGCCCTGAGCCCTCTTATCATGGCCTGGATCATCGCCGCCGTCATGAGGTTTTCGGTCGGTTCCGCAACGGTTGCCATGATGACCTCCGCGGGCATCATCCTGCCGGTTCTGGGCAATTATCCCGGATTGGACCCCGCTCTGGTGGCCGTGGCGGTCGGATCGGGCGCGATTGGCTTCTCGCACGTCAATGATTCGGGGTTCTGGATCGTGAAGGAGTTCTTCGGGCTCTCCGTGACCGACATGTTCAAGACGTGGACCGCCTCCACCACGATCGCGGGGCTCGTTTCGCTTGTGGCGGTTCTCATGCTTGCGGCAGTCGTGGGTTAGGACGTTTTTCCGGCGGACGCGGAAACTGAATGCAAACAAATCGAACACAATACAAACTGGCTGTGCCAAAAGAAACACACTAAAGTGCACGATAGAATATAGAAAGTGAAGACCATGAAAATTCTCTGCATTGGTGATGCAATGATTCAGGCAGCGAGCTTCGAGAAAGCTTGCGACGAACTCAAATTGAAAGACAAGGAGATCTCCGCCGTTGACTGGGAAAGCGATCCGCTCAAGCTGCAGGACCGGCGCCTTGTCATCGAGAAGAAGGGGCCCGATGCGGAACCCGTGCTGCCCGCGATCGAGGAGGCCGACAAGGACACCGAAATGCTCCTGGTCCTGTATGCCCCCGTATCCTCCGCAGCCCTGGACGCCATGCCCAACCTGCGCCTCGTGGGGGCCGCCCGCGCCGGGCAGGAGAACGTGGACGTAAAGGCGGCAACGGATCGCGGAATCCTCGTGCACAACATCATGGGACGAAACGCCCACGCCGTGTCCGATTTCGCCATCGGCCTGCTCTTTGCCGAGGCGAGGAACATAGCCAGAGCGCACCACGGCATCATGCAGGGAACCTGGAGAAAGAAATTTTCCAATTCCGATTACGTTCCTGAGATCATGGGGAAAACGCTTGGCCTGGTAGGCTTCGGATACATCGGGCGTCTCGTGGCTCAGAAACTCTCGGGGTTCAATCTGCGGGTCCTGGTCTTTGATCCTTACGTTTCCGAGGAAGAACTCGCGAAGTGGAACGCGGTCAAAGTCTCCAAGGAAGAGCTTTTCCAACAAGCTGATTTCATTTCGATCCACGCGCGTCTTACCGACAGCACCAAGGGCCTTGTCGGCAGGGACGTTCTGAAGCTGATGAAGCCGACGGCCATTCTGATCAATACGGCAAGGGCCGGGCTTATCGACGAGGACGCTCTCTTTGAAGCCCTGAAAAACAAACAGATCGGGGGAGCCGCAATCGACGTTCACAATGCGGAGCCTTTGGGAGAAAAAAACAGGTGGCTGGAGCTGGACAACGTCACCCTCACCACTCACATAGCCGGGACTACCGCCGAGGCGCTGACCAATTCGCCCTACATTCTCATCGCGGACATCAACAAGCTGCTGGCCGGCGAGAAGCCCGCGTTTCTTCTCAATCCGGAGGTGCTCGATCATCCGAAAGCCAAGGCATGGCTGTCCTCTCTGCGTTAGGCGCCAAGAGGCCCGGGCCACACGCGCAAGCGCGTGTGGCCGATACCTGGTGAAACAAGGAGAGGTTTATGCTGGTCAATCTCAACGAGGTCCTCGTGCCGGCACGGAAACACCGCTATTGTGTCGGGGCGTTCAACATCTTCAACCTGGAGACGGTGGACGCCGTTTACCGCGCGGCCGTGGAGCTCAAAACTCCGGTGATCTTCGCTTTTGGCGAAAAATACATCGAGGTGGCCAATATCGGGATCATCGCCACGCTGGTCCGGGAATTCGCCGGCCGCACGACGTTGCCGACGGTGCTGCACCTCGACCACTGCAAGTCCGTCGACGTGATATACAAGGCGGTGCGGGCCGGTTTCACATCGGTCATGTTCGACGGTTCGCGGCTGCCGTTTTCCGAGAATCTTTCCCGTACCAAACAGGTAGCCGACTTCGCCCACAGTGTCGACGTGACGGTTGAGGCCGAGCTGGGCTCCGTGCCTTTCGACCATGCGCTGAGCGAAATCCCCGAAGAATATCTGACAAAGGTGGACGAGGCGGTCCGCTTTGTCGAGGAAACCGGCGTGGACGCCCTTGCCGTTGCGATCGGAACCGCGCACGGCGAGTACAAGGGACGGCCGAAAATATACCATGACCGGTTGAAGGAGATCGCCGGGAAAGTCTCCCTTCCCCTGGTTCTCCACGGCGGCTCCGGCGTGCCGGACGAGGACATTTTGCAGGCGGTGCGGGCGGGAATCGCCAAGATCAACGTCAACACCCAGATATCTTCCGCGGCGGTCAAGCGGCTGAAGGTACTGTGCGCGAAAGAAAAGCCGGGACATCTCTCCGATCTGCTCCGCGAGGCCGAACAAGCCATGGTCGAAGAGGTGAAAGGATTCATGCGCCTGTTCGCGGGAACGAATTGAGATCTTTTGATGATATGAACCTCAAGCAAGAGAGAAGGCCATGTCGGAGACCAAATATATAGCATGTATCGATGTCGGGACGACAGGTTGTCGAACGATCATTTTTTCCAGCTACGGCAAGCTGATGAGCCAGGCCTACGAAGAGTACTCGAGCATCTTCCTCTCACCGACCTGGATCGACCACGATCCGTCCACCTGGATCAATGCCACGGGCAACACTCTGAAACAGGCGGTCAAGCAGTTTCCCGGCGACCCGAACAACATCGCCGCCATCTGCGTAATTTCCCAGCGTTCGACTTTCATCCCGGTCGACTCCGATGGAATTCCGCTGGACAACGCAATCCTCTGGCAGGATAAGCGCGCCACGGCTCAGGCCGATTTTGTCCGCAAGGAACTCGGAGCCGAGTACGTCTACAAGAAAACGGGGCTGCGCATAGATCCCTATTTTTCCCTCCCGAAGCTGCTTTGGCTGAAGGAAAACAAGCCGGAGCCGATCCGGAAGGCCTTCAGGATTCTCACCGTCCACGATCTCATCGTCAACTATCTTACGGGCGCCTTTATCACCGATTGGACGCAGGCTTCCCGGACTATGCTGTTCAACATCAACACTCTGGAGTGGGACGCGGAGATGTGCGAACACTTCGGCATTTCCATGGATATGCTGGCGACCGCCGTCCCCCCGGGAACGATTGCCGGGAGCCTGAAGAAGTCCCTGCAAACCGAGTTCAACCTCCGCTCGGATCTTCCCGTCGTATCCGTGGGCGGCGACCAGCAGGCGGCGGCTGTCGGCCTTGGCGTGGTCGTGCCGGGGCTGATGTGCGTGAACACGGGGACTGGGTCCTTCATCCTGGCCCATTCGGACCGGCCGGCCTTTGATTCCGAACAGCGGGTCGTCTGCACGGCCTCGGCTGTCGCGGGCAAGTGGCTGCTCGAGGCGGGGATTTATACTTCGGGTTCCGTGTATCGCTGGTACCGCGACAACTTTGCCCTGCTCGAGAGCAACGCCGCAAAGGATCTCCAGATCGATACCTACGAGATCCTCAACTGCGAAATCAAAAATACCGCTCCCGGCGCTGAGGGTATCCTGCTGATTCCCCACTTCGCCGGGTCGGCCGCTCCCTATTGGGACCCCAAAGCCGCGGGCCTCATTTTCGGCCTGGGCCTCGGCCATAAGCGCTCCGATGTTATCCGCGCAGTGCTCGAAGGGATCTGTTTCGAGATCAACAAGAACATCCGCATTATCGAGTCTCTGACCAGGGGGATCACCGAAATCCGTGTCAGCGGCGGGGCAACCCGTTCCACGACTTTCAACCAGATTCAGGCCGATGTTTACGGAAAGACGGTGCTGAGGAGTTTCTCGGAGCAGTCCTCGGCGCTGGGAGCCATGCTGCTTGCGGCTACGAGCATCGGGCTCTACCCCGATGTGGCGACGGCCGTGAACGCTGCCGTGGCGTTCGATGCCCATAACAGGAGGACGCCCAACGTAGAGGCCCACCAGCTATACGAGAAGATGTCCGCCCTGCACGACGAACTCTACAAGGCGCTCGCTTCGCGCAACATTTACGAAAAAGCGCTCGAGGTCAGGGAAATGCTCGCATCCTCACGGCGGTAGGAAGCGCCTCTCTGAAGGCGGAATAAACCCCTGGGGAGGAAGATTCATACCAATGAGCGTTCAAGAAGAG
>JAJFVB010000291.1 GCA_021372055.1 Desulfobacteraceae bacterium
GAAGAAGGACGTGCGGCAGAATGCGCGCCATGAGATGCCGCTCGGCAAGCCTGCGCGCTATCATGACCATGGCCAGCAGCGACCCGAACAGCCCTCCCGTGATAAGCATGAACTTGATGAATGTCACAACGGCCGGGTGGATAAAAGGATCCAGCACGACTTCCCGGCTCCCGATGGGAATCCCCCGGAAGACGTATTCATACAGTTTCACGAAATATTTCAGCAGCTCATAGAAGTTGTCCGAGAGAAACTCGTGGAAAACGTGCGCGAGGTGCCCCGCGAGCGCGAGCGGAATGAAAGCCATCCCGTAGTGGGCCATGTTTTCGGTGATCTTCTCCTGGGAAGCAGCGGCCGAAAGCGACGAACTCAGGAAGAAGGGGACCAGGGCAAAACCCAGCGCACAGAAGTAAACGATTGTGTGGAGTACCGGGTCGGACCATCCCAGCGTCTCGGAGTACGTCTTCCAGGAGGTCAGAGCGGGGAACTGATGCCTGCCCATGAGTCCGACCAGCACGACACTCAGCAGGGCAAGGCTCAGAATGGGCTGCGACTGGTGCCAGATCTCCTGAAGAGGAGGACGGACGTTCAGCTGAACGCCCCGGTTTTCGCAGCTCTTCAGGCAATTGAGGCACATCATGCACTCGGCGTTTGTCGAAAGCGATGCGGGATAGGAAAACATCGGGCACCCAAGCGAATGATCCGTTCCCTTGTAGCACAGATGCTGCCCGCATTGAGTCTGACAAATCTTCTTGTTTCCGCGGATCTCGAAAACGCTCATCGACGAATACGCGGCCAGCATGCCGGAAAGAGGGCACACATAGCGGCAGAAGGTCTTTCTTTCGAACAGGATGCAGAAAAGGGCCGAGAGGCTTATGATGACGACCAGGAGCATTCCGGTGGCCCAGGGTTTTTCGGCCACCCCCAGGAATTCCTCGACATAGTCGAGAAACACGAATGCAAGGAATACCATCCAGAAGTCCATTCGCTTCAAGAACTTGGGAACCGGCAGATTGAAGCTCTTGACCCGTGCGCACAGCTCGCCTATGCCCGCAATGGGGCAGATCCCGCACCAGATCCGGCCTATCAGGAATGCCGAGATCGGAAGGATTGGAAACCAGACGGCCCAGGTCACCAGCATGCCGGGATTGTTGCCGAAGCTCTGGAGGGGATGGTCGGCCGCCTGGGAACCTCCGAAAAGGGTGAATCCGGCCATTATCATGACGACGGCGATATTCAGCCAGACGAAGATTTTCGGCACAAGAGGGTGGCGGAGGATGTCCCTTATCTTTTCGGTGCGGAGCACATTGAGCTTGTGGACTTCCTTTTCGGAAGGAATGACAAAGATGAGGTCGCCCGGGATGATGACATTTTCGGATGTCACGATCGCCGCGCGCTGTATCACGTTTTCGAGTTCCTTGATATTGCCGGGCCAGGCATAGGAGACCAGTTTTTCCGTGGCTTCCCGCGACAGCCCCGTGACGTGCTTGCCGTCTTTTTTCGCAAAGTAATTCAGGTAATGCTCGGCGAGGATCGGAATGTCCTTGAGCCGCTGAACGAGGGTCGGGAGATTGATGACGCGGTCCTGCAGCAACTCCTTGAGCTCGGGGATCAGCTTGTCCATGATCTCGGCCTCGCTGCCCGTCGCCATCAGGATTACATTCGTCTTCGCCTTTACGCTCTCACGCCCGTAAACCCGGTGAAACCAGCCGTATTTTATATATGTGACAAGCTTGCTCTGCTGGTGCGCATCCAGTTGCTCGACATGGTTTATGGCGAGGGTACCCGTCCCGATCATTTCCAGGTAACCCATCTGCCCCTTCATGTGCGATGCGTCCGGGTCGCTTTCCACACCGAAAATAGCCGGGCCGACTTTTGTCTTCTCCAGTTCGGCGACGGAAATCTCGACGTAGGGGGAGTCCTTCGAGGGGCTGCACTGGTGGAAGTAACGGGCGAACGTTTTCTTGCCAGTTCCGGAAAGCCCCGCTATGAGGACGGTCTTGTTGTCCTTGGCAAAAGCTTCTATCTTCTTGCGCGCATCCTTGATCCTCTTGTCTTCGCCGATGATTTCGACATCGGTCGCGGTCACCAGGTGCTTGAGATCGTCGAGCCTCTTGTCCCTCTTCTCATCTTCCGGGGCGGCGGTGAACTTCTTGAGAACCATCCGGTAAAAGGCCTTGCTCAACTCGGGGCTTTTCTGAAGCAATTCGTTGAGCTTGTCTTTCTTCAGCTCAAGCACGTCAACATCCGAGTTGGCAACCATCGAGTAGCGCCCGGGCTCGCCCGCCAGCAATGCCCTTTCACCGAAGAAATCTCCGGGATTGATGGTGTCGATAGGCTTTTCCCCGCCCTCTTCGTTTATCTCCACAACCCGGATCGAGCCGGAATACAGGAAGTACATGCTTTCCGCCGGGGTATTCTGGCGCACCACCTTCGTGTTTTTCGGAAAAAACCGGACGGAGAGGCTTCCGGCGAGGAGTGTCTTGCTCTCATCGTCGAGCCAGTTGAACAGGTCGCTCTGGTTTATGAACGATATCTTGTCGTCAAGGCAGATTTCCGGAACGGATTGCGTGAAGAGCAGGACGCAATCGCCCAGCGTGATCCGGTTCCCCGACCGGAGGATGATCTTCTTGACGGCATTGCCGTCGACCAGGACCCCGTTGGTGGAGTTGAGGTCTTCAATTACGTAGTTGCCCTTCTCGAAGTAGACCGCGGCGTGGGTCCTCGATACCTTCTTGTCGTTCAGAAGCAGATCGTTGTAGCCGACCCGGCCTATCGTGACCTTGTCTTTTCCGAGCTGCAGGGTTTCCATGTTCGACGACCCGGTCTCGACCTTCAGGGTTGCCTGGGACGCGGCTTTTTCCTTGGCGCCGGACGGCGCGAGCACGAGAGTGGCCTGTTTGTCGTCGAACTGCGATACCGTCGCTGCATTCTGGTCTTTCGCCTTGCTCTCCGAGGGCGTAGAAACGCTTACCGCCTGTTTGACCATATTGTCGGCCTGCTGCTTCTGAGGGCCGCCAGCCTTGGGTTCCTTGTCGTCTCCCATCGGAAGTTTCCTTATCAAGCGTTGTGATCGAGAAATAGCCGGGAGCCCTTCACTCGGCCTCCGCCAATGGCGTGGACCAAAAGAAAGTGGAGGGTAGGCACCCCTTCGCAAAGCGAAAGCCTGCTTTCGATACTACGGGCAGTGTATTTATTAAGGAAAGCTCACGGGCGGCAGGAAATACACTACCCGCGAGCAGGCATTCTGAACTTGATCCAGATACTATTAATGCGACTTGGACTTCATGGATACCACTTTGTCGTTCTGTAAATAGACTTCGAATTTACCGCCCTGGGGGAAGTAATATTTCCACTCCACCATTCCCCGTTCCTGTTCGACCCTGGCTGGACTCCCCATGATTTGCAGCACCTGCTGCGAGGTCATCCCCACCTGGATCTGGTTCACGCTCTGAGGGCCCACGGGAGCGGCCGTCATAGCCTGCTGAGGCATAGGTGCGGGAGCGGGAGCGGGTGCTTGCATGGGAGCCGCCGGAGGAGCCTGCGCGGGGGCCGGGGCCGGAGCGCTGGCCTGGGAGCTTGCGGCCGGCTGCTGCGTGCTGGACGACTGGTCTCTGCTGCAACCCGTTGCGCAAACAAGGCAAACAATGATAATACTGGAGAAAACTGCGATGAGGACGTCTTTGAATCTAACCATGTCCAATTCCCTTTCGGTTGGAATACGGGCCAAATGGAAATGATTCACATCCACGATCTAATTTCTGAAATTCTCCATTATCCGGCAAACATTGTCAAGTTTGTTCATTCGTTCCCAATCGCGGCCCAGCCCCCCCGCCAACCGGGAGATGCCGTTCCCGGTTGTCCGGCCAAGAGCCCGCCGATCGCTTCTTCCAGCACCCTGGCGCTGCTCGTTGTGCTTCTTGTGCTCCTGCTGCCGGGATGCGTTTCCCTGCCCCCAAAAGGGGAATTCCTCCCGAACGGCGGTTCGTTCTGGAACCCCGGCGCCAATCCGCAGTCCGTCCTGGCGCGGAGCCATCTGAGCATTACCAGGCGGTTCTCCCACAGTCCGCCCGTTCCGGGCAACAGGGTGTCCCTGCTGGCCGGCGGCGAAAACATATACGCAGAGATCTTCGAAGCTATTTCCAAAGCATCCAGCTATATACATATCGAATCGTTTCTCGTAAGCGACGATAAAATCGGCGCTCAGCTGTCCGACATATTGTTAAGGAAGCGGGCCGAGGGTGTTGAAGTAAACCTGATCTATGACAGCTTCGGATCCCGAAAGACCTCTCCGGAATTTTTTCGAAGGCTGGAACGCGCCGGAATCGAAACGCTCGAATTCAATCCCATCAATTATTTCAACCCGGTAAAGGTGTTCAGCGTAAATCGGAAACCCACGCGCCGCGACCATCGCAAGATCGTCGTGGTGGACGGCGTCACGGGTTTTCTCGGCAGCGTCAACTTCGGCTACATCCACACGAAGGCGAGGAAGAACGCATACCGCAGACTCACGCGAAAATACTGGCAGGACTTTCAACTGCGGATAGACGGCCCGGCGGTTGCCGAACTCGAAAAGCTCTACCTGAGAACCTGGGAAAAATGGAAGGGGCCCAAACAGGCCAAGGCGAAATACTATCCGCCCGTTTCCGACGGCGGGGATCAGACGGTCCAACTGATCGGCACCGAGGCGGGCAGGATGAACAGGGTCAACTACATGGCCTACCTGACCGCCTTCGCAAACGCTCAGAGGTCGATCCATGTGGTCAATCCCTACCTCGTGCCGCAAAAGGACTTGCTCGAGGAACTGATTCGAGCTTCGTCAAGAGGCGTCGACGTCCGGATTGTCGTCCCCCGCTTCAGCGACTCTCCTCTCGCCTCGCATGCCAGTCGATACCACTACAGGAGGCTGCTGCAATCCGGGGCCACCATCTATCTGCATCCGGGGATGATCCACGCCAAAGCGGCAATCGTCGACGGTTCCTGGTCCGTCATAGGGACAACGAATCTCGATAATTGGAGCCTGATGGGAAATGACGAGGTCGATGCCTTTGTCATGGGCCAGGATTTCGCGGGACAGTTGGAAACCCTGCTGCAAAAGGAACTGTCAAAATCGCACAGGCTAAAACCGTCCAACTGGTTCGGGCGGCCTTTTGGAGAGCGGCTCAAGGACTGGATTGCACACATTTTCCAGTTCTGGGCTTAGAGATCCGCACCGCGCCTGCGCGTGCGGCCGAAACTTGCGGGGGCGCGGGGGAATCATTCCCCCGCTCTTTGGTGTCCTGAGATGTATCCACTTGAACGCTAGCGTGTGAAATGCAACGCGCTCGGGGCATGCTCACGCCGTCATGATTCCGTCCCGCGTCGACTCCTTGATTTTGTACATCGCCGCGTCCGCAAGCCCGATGATCTCATTTTTGTCGCTCGCATCGTCGGGGTACGTTGCAACGCCAAAAGATGCGGTCAGCTTGAGCCCCAGTTTCTCGTCGGACAGGAAAGCATGCGAATTCAGGCGGTCCCTGACAAATTCCGCAAAGCGCAGCGCTTCCCTTTTGTCGGTCCGCGGCAGGAGGAGGACAAATTCGTCTCCGCCGTACCGGACCGGAATATCGCCGGGCCGTGCCAGAGCCTTCACCAGGAAACCGACCTCCTTGAGCGTTTTGCTGCCGCAGAGGTGACCGTGCGTATCGTTGACGCTCTTGAAGTGGTCCAGGTCCAGAAATATCATCGAAATTGCGTAGCGTTCGCGCCTCGCGTTCTCCAGTTCCCGGTCCAGGGCTTCGTGGAGGTAGCGCACATTGTAGAGGCAGGTATGATCGTCCGTTATCGAAAGCCACTGGGCCTTGCGATACAGGTGCGCATTGTTGATGGCGATCGCGGCGTACTCGGCAATGGTGGAAAGAGCGCGCATGTCCCCGGCCGTGAAGGCATCCTGCTCGATTCTGTTGACCAGTTCGAGCACGCCCAGAATCCTGCCCCTGTTCTTCAACGGAACGCAGATAATGGAACGGGTCCGGAAACGGCTCAGCTGATCGAATCGATCGCAGAATCGGGCGTCTTTGCTCACGTCCTCCAGAAGGACCCCCTCGCCCGTTTGCGCGACCCATCCGGCAACGCCCTCGCCGATCTTCAACCGGCAACCCTTGAGCGCTTCGGCCCCCTCGCCGACGACTACTTCGAAAGCAAGATGCTCCCCATCCGCTTCCGCAAGCAGCAGCGACCAGTTTCGGGGCTTCAACAGCTCGCCCACCTTTTCCATAACATTTTCGAGGATTTCGGAAAGATTCAGAGATGACGTGAGAGTGCTGGCAAGATCGCTGTAGATCTCGTGCTCCTGCCTCAGCCGCTCTATGTCCTTGGTCTCAAGTGCCATTGCGCTCCCCGTGTTGCGGAGTTCGTGCTAGAAATGCGTCTGCACGGCGGTCTTGAGCAGAGAAGCGGTGTCGTCGGGATCTTCCTCGATCCTGCACAGGACCACGGTGACATTGTCGTGGCCGCCCGAGTCCTTTGCCGCGTCTATCAGGTCTTGCGCGAGTTGATCGAGAGAGTGTTTCCGGGAGAGGATTTCGTGGATGCGCGCATCCTCCACCATATCCGTCAGGCCATCCGAGCAGAGCATGAACACGTCACCGGGCAGAGTGTCGCCATGGATCAGTTCGACCTCAAGCTTGTCGCTCTGGCCGACCGCCCTCAGGATGACGTGCCGCATGCGGTGCACCCGGGCCTCCTCGACGCTGATCACCCCCTTGTTGATCAACTCCTGGACAAAGGAATGGTCCTGCGTAAGGGGTTTGAACTCCCCGCCCCTGAGCAGATACGTCCGGCTGTCGCCGACATGGCCGAGCGCAAAGCCTCCCGGAACAAAAGCGAGCAGCTCCGCGGTGCACCCCAGTCCCCTGTGCGCCGGGTGTTCGTTTGCGTAATCGAGGATATAGCAGTTAGCAAGCTCGAAGGCCCTTTTGAGCGATGCGGGCGCGTTCTGATTGCTGTTCTGAGAGAACACCTCCCAGGCGGCGCGCACGAAATAGGCGCTCGCGACCTCACCGGCGGCGGCGCCGCCCATCCCGTCGGCCAGCGCAACGAAATTCAATTCGGGGCTGACCAGGAAGGCATCTTCATTGTTGGAACGAATCAAACCGGTATCTGATTTGCCGATCAGGGTGATATTGAGCATTTGTCCTGCCTGAACAAATCTGTCCTCAGCAACCTTCTTGCTTCTCCCGAACCAGTTAAGCCCCATAGGGCAATACCCGTATGTATTCATTGCCGAAAAAACAATGATTTCAAATAATCATTACCAGAATTCCCGCATTATGCAAGGAACATTCGGCGGGACCGGGAGCCATGGAGAGCAATGCCGCTTGACAGCCGGGGGGGCTTATAGTAATAGTTCCTATTATTATTTTTTTCAGGATTACGATGAAACTGGAAAACAGCCTTCGCGTTACCAGGCAGCGGCGGATCTTGCTCGAACAGCTCAAGCTCTCGGACGCCCATCCGACCGCGTCGGAAATCTTTGACGCGGTCCGCAAGGAGCTTCCGAGGATCAGCCTTGCCACCGTTTACCGCAACCTCGAACTTCTGGCCGAAAAGGGGTTGATTCAACTGGTCGGCACGGCGGAAAGCCGGCAGAAGCGATTCGACTGGAACCCGCGGCCGCACTGCCACGCTCACTGCGTTCGCTGCGGGGGAGTCGCGGACATAGAGCCTTCTCCGGAGATCAACGCCCTGCTCCGGGGCAGCGTTGACAGTCTGAGGGATTTTGAGGTCCTCGCGGCGAGAATCGATTTTCTCGGTTATTGTCCGCAGTGTCGCGCAACGGTCCCCCGGTGTTCCGAATGACGGGAGCGGCATTGTTTTGAAGACGGATCCCGTGCCGGATGGGCGGGAGAGTATTCCTGGTTTTGAGGTGCACCGGCTTTTCGATTTCCAGCCCGACCTCGTTGAACTTACATCTCTTATGGAGGAACAACCATGAAGCAGCTCAAAGGCACACAGACCGAAAAGAATCTACTCGCATCATTTGCCGGAGAATCCCAGGCAAGGAACCGCTATACCTATTTTGCAGGCAAGGCGAGAAAAGAAGGCTTCGTCCAGATCGCGGCCATTTTCGAGGAAACGGCCAACCAGGAAAAGGAACACGCGAAGAGATTTTTTCAGTTTCTCCAGGGCGGCGACCTGGTTGTATCGGCCAGCTTCCCGGCCGGAGTCGTCGGCTCGACGCTCGACAATCTGACCGCGGCCGCGGACGGCGAGCATCACGAGCACACCGAAATGTACCCTGAATTTGCGCGAGTGGCCGAAGAGGAGGGCTTTGAGGCAATCGCCAAGGTTTTCGCTGCGGTCAGCGTAGCCGAGCGGCAGCACGAGAAGCGCTATCGCGACCTTGCGAGGAATATCGAGCGGGCGGAGGTGTTCAAGAGGGATTCCGGGACGGTGTGGCGATGCATCAACTGCGGCTATCTCCACCATGGCGAGGAAGCTCCCGAAATCTGCCCCGCCTGTGCGCATCCGCGCGATTACTACGAAATTCTTGCCGAGAACTGGTAAATTCCACGGGAGACCATTTATGAAACCTGTCGAGCTCAGGAAGGGCATTTACTGGGTTGGCGCCCTGGACTGGAACATCCGCGATTTCCATGGGTATTCCACACCGAAAGGGACCTCCTACAACGCATATCTCATAGTAGACGAAAAAGTCACGCTGTTCGATACGGTCAAAAAACCGTTTAAAAACGAACTCATCGAATCAATCCGGCAGATCATGGACCCGAAGCGGATCGATTACCTCGTGGTGAACCACGTCGAGATGGACCATTCCGGTTCCGTGCCCGAGGTCATCGAGGAGATCCAACCCGAAAAGGTCTTCTGCTCTCCCATGGGCAGGAAGGCTCTGCTCGATCACTTCAACCGGCCGGACTGGCCCTTCCAGGTGGTCGAATCGGGCCAGAGCATCGAACTTGGCAACCGGTCCGTCAACTTCCTCGAAACGCGCATGCTTCACTGGCCGGACAGCATGATGTCCTACATCCCGGAGGATAAATTGCTGTTTTCGAGTGACGGCTTCGGCGAGCACTGGGCCACGAGCCAGAGGTTCGACGATGAAGTCGACGGAGCCGAACTGTTCCAACACGCGGCGAAATACTACGCCAACATCCTGCTCCTCTACTCTCCGCTGGTCCAAAAGCTTATCGCCAAGGTCCTCGAGCTGGGCATCAAGATCGACATGATCGCGCCCGACCACGGCATCATCTGGCGCACGGACCCCGGCAGGATCATCGAGGCCTACGACCGGTGGAGCCGTCAGGTTAGCCGCCGCAAAGCCCTCATCGTCTACGACACCATGTGGCAGGCCACCGACACCATGGCCCGCGCGGTAGGCGAGGGCTTGAAGGAAGGGGGCCTCGATTTCAAGCTGATCAATATGAAATTCAATCACCGCAGCGATGCGATGACCGAAGTTCTCGACGCCAGGGCAATTGTTTTGGGGTCTCCAACGCTCAATAACGGCATGATGCCCACGATGGCCGATCTGCTCTGCTACATGAGGGGCCTGAAGCCCTCCGGCAAGGTCGGGGCCGCTTTCGGCTCCTACGGCTGGAGCGGCGAAGCGGTGAAGCACATGACCCAATCCCTCGAAGACATGAACATCCGCGTTGCGGCCGAAGGCGTCCGCGTGAAGTACACCCCGAAGGCCGAAGACCTGGAAAAGTGCCGCGAACTCGGCCGCCAGGTGGCCCGGGAAGCGCTCGCGATGGAAGCCGAGGCAAAAGCATAAGCGATACGGCTCCGGCTGAGGCCGGGCAATGTACAAAGAACGTTTTTGAAAAGCGTGGGGAGCTGCGCACCCGCACCCCCACGCCGCTTCGCGGCTCATTTCGGCACCGGCGGGGATGGGCCCGTACCGTTTCGGAGGAAAAGATTGTCAACCCGTTGCAGATAGATATAATGTCGTGTAAACAACACCATGACCTGTGAGGATCTGATTTTCGGAAGCCTTTTATCTTTACTATCACCTGTTTGAAGGAAAAGAACGGTATGCACCTTCGAAAACGTTGTGCGGTCACCGGCGGAGCCGGGTTTCTCGGTTCACATCTTTGCGACAGACTCCTGAAAGACGAGATGGACGTGCTCTGCATCGACAATCTCTACACCGGGAGCAAGCGCAATATCGTGGAACTCCTGAAGAACCCTTACTTCGAGCTCTATCGTCACGACATAACCTATCCGCTTTACGTCGAGGTGGACGAGATCTACAACCTGGCTTGTCCCGCATCTCCGATCCACTACCAGACAGACCCGGTGCAAACGACCAAGGTCAACGTGCATGGCTCGATCAACATGCTCGGTCTCGCAAAACGGCTGAAGATAAAGATCATGCAGGCCTCCACTTCCGAGGTTTACGGCAACCCCCACGAGCATCCCCAGCCGGAAACCTACTGGGGCAATGTGAACCCCATCGGCCCAAGGTCCTGCTACGACGAAGGGAAACGCTGCGCGGAGACGCTCTTTTTCGACTACCACCGCCAGCACGACCTGAACATCAAAGTGGCCCGGATCTTCAACACCTACGGCCCCAGGATGCACCCCAACGACGGCCGCGTGGTTTCCAACTTCATCGTCCAGGCGCTTACCGCTCAGCCCATAACGATTTACGGCGACGGCAAGCAGACCCGCTCTTTTTGCTATGTGGACGATCTCATCGAGGGCTTCATCCGGCTCATGAAGACCCCGAAGGGCTTCACCGGCCCGGTCAATCTCGGGAATCCCACCGAGTTTACCATCCTCGAACTCGCCGATCTGGTGCTCGAGATGACAGGCTCGAAATCCGAACTGGTCCGCAAGCCGCTTCCCCAGGACGACCCGGTCATGCGCAAGCCAAATATCTCGCTTGCGAAAGAACACCTCGGTTGGGAACCGAAAGTCCCGCTCCGGGAAGGACTCAAAAAAACTATCGACTACTTCGACGACCTGCTCAGGGCGGAATCGAATTTCGCGGCCGTTTCCTGATTTTTTGCCCCGAGAGCTCCCATGCCATGAGCGGGCACGTCCCCGCATCCATCCGCGGCCGCCCACCCGGCGGCCGCTCCGCAGAAGACAGGAGCTGAGATCATGGCCGAGCAGCAGGATCAGATTGACAGGCTCAGGGAAAAAATCCGTCAGGCAAAGAATGTCGCCGTCCTGACCGGCGCGGGTATTTCGGCGGAATCCGGCGTGCCGACCTTTCGCGGCGAGGGGGGGCTCTGGAAGCAGTTCCGCGCCGTCGATCTGGCAACCCCGGAGGCTTTTTCCCGCGACTCCAGGCTGGTATGGGAATTCTACAACTGGCGCCGCGAACTCATAGCCCCGCTAAGTCCCAATCCCGGCCACTACGCCCTGGCCGAAATAGAGAACCTGGTACCCAACTTCACCGTGATCACGCAGAACATCGACGGCCTTCACAGGAAGGCGGGAAGCAAGCGCATCGTGGAGCTGCACGGGAACCTGTGGTGGGTTCGGTGCACGCGCTGCGAATCGCTGAGGGAGGACCTGCGTGTCCCTCTGCCGGAGCTTCCAACCTGCGAAAGCTGCGGGGCGCTGCTCAGGCCTCACGTGGTGTGGTTCGGGGAAATGCTTGACCCGGCCGTCATGGATGCCGCCTATGAGGCCATCAGCAACTGCGACCTCATGATGGTGATCGGGACTTCCGGCACCGTTCAGCCCGCGGCATCGATGGGGGTCCAGGCGAAAAGAAACGGGGCGAGCGTTGCCGAGATAAATCTGGACCCCACTCCCTATTCCGACGTCTATGATATTGCGATTTCGGGAAAATCCGGCGAGATTCTACCCCGGTTGCTCCAGGCGTGAGGCCGAACACCAAATTGAGCCGCAATGCGGCGTTAGAGGAGCGGGGGCTGCGGACCCCGCCCCCTTGATCCTTATTTCGAATCTTTTCTTCCGCCTACCTCTTTGTGCTCTCGGCGATTTCCTTTATCGCGCCCGCGATCTTATTCAATGCTCCCAGCCTCTCCCTGGCCTTTTCCAGGCAGGGAAGCGCGTCGGGGTTCTTGTGCTTTCCGAGCGCTTCGCAGGCCCAGGCCGCCAGGTACCTGTTTTCGTGCTCGGTAAACGCCGCCAGGATCTTGAACGAGTTCTCGCAGGGGATGTTTCCCATCACGGTGAGAAGCCCCGCCTTGAGCTCGTCGAACGCCGGGTTTTCGGCCAGAACGGTACCGATGACCTGCAGGGCCCGCTCACCCGTTTTCTCGAGAAGCGAGAGGCATTGCTGGGAGAAATAGGGGTAGCGGAACATTGAAAGCTCGGCAAGCAGACGGATGCATTCGTTCGTTCCGCATGCGTGGAGCAGGTCCGGGACAAAAAGGCTGGCCCAGGTGAAATTGTACGTAAGAGGAAGAATGCAGGGTATTGCGCCCGCTCCTTCGGAGGCGAGGCGGGCCAGGACCGGCGCGAAAGCCTGCCGCCTTTCCTCGAGACCTTCTTCCTTTTTCCCGGTGAAACGCTTCAAATCGTTTGCGCCCCTGAGCTTTTCGGCCTCCTTGAGGAGTTCCGAGCCCGGCTGGACAGGGTACTCCTCGGACCAGGTGCGAGCACGCTGCGCGATCCAGAATTTTTCGAGCCAGGTGGAGGGCGAGTAGAAGTGCACGTGCTCGTTTTTCTCCACACCCTCGCGCTTGTGGTACCCGTTTTCCTGGAAGAAAAGCTTTTCCTCGAGCGAAACCTGCCATCTCGTGCGGGCAATCCCGAAAGCGGCCCCGTAATCCCCCATGGCCATCAAGGTGATCTGCAGGATGTCGTGGAACCGGTCGTCTTCGGGGTAGGTCTGGAGCTGTTTTTTTGCGTACTGGACGGCCCGGTCGAATTCGAGGGAGAAGATCATCTCGAAGCCCCTCTGGACTTCCTTTTCGAGCTTTTCCTTTTCCCTTGCGCGGGCCTCCATGGCCTGAAGCTGATCGGGCGGCATGGAACTCCTGGCCTCTTCATGCCGGGGAAGGCAGCATTTTTTGTATTTCTTTCCGGAACCGCACGGACACGGATCGTTTCGCCCGGTGCGGGACAGGGTGAAAGAATCGGCAAGGGCGGCCTGACGCCGCGACTCCTGGTATTCCGTCAACATTTTGTCAAGCTGCGTTCTGGCGATCCCGTATTTCAGGCAGATCCGGTCGGGGTCTCCACCCTGGAGCAGCTCGAAAACAGGCTGCAGGGGATTGTATGAACCACGTTCCGAAGGGCTCCGGTTTTCTTCCATCAGAGTTCCTTTCACTGTTTTTGGATGTCGATACGTGCCCACCCGGAAGATGGCGCCGAATCGGCTCATTGCTTAACAGTTTCAGCGGCGTAAGTCAAAAGAAGCGACAGAATTCCGACGAAAATCACCCGGCAGGGCCGCCTTTCGGGCGATTCACTTGACTGGACCGGCCAAAATGGATAATCTCCAGAAGGCTCTCGCCGCGAGCGAGTCAATACTAAATGCAGAGGAAACCATGCTTCCCGACGAAAATGCCGAAGGGCTATCCGCCAGCCTGGAAGACTATCTCGAAGTGATCTTCCATCTGGAGCGGTCCAACCGGGTCGCCAGGGCTAAGGACATTGCGGACCAAATGAACGTTCAGCGCGCGTCCGTCACGGGAGCGCTGAAGTCCCTTGCCGGGCGCGGTCTCATCAATTACAGCCCCTACAGCTATATCACCCTGACCTCTGCCGGTCGTGAAATCGCCCGCGACGTGATACGCCGCCATCAGACGCTCAAGGAATTCTTCATGCTGACGCTGCAGCTCAGCGCCGAGGATGCCGAGGCCAACGCATGCCGGATGGAGCACGCCATAGACCCGCAGGCCGTTGAACGCCTCGTGCGGTTTCTCGAGTTCATCCGCTTGTGTCCGAGGACGGGAGTGGACTGGTTTAATGCCTTCGCGCGCTACTGTAAACACGGCACACAGACATCGGATTGCCAGGAATGCCTGAAGCTCTGCATTGAGCGCGTGGAAAAACAGTAGCTCTTTCGCGTTCCTTCTTCGGCACTGCCCGCAGCCTCTTTCCGAGGGCATCCTCCAGCCCGTCGGCCTCCAGGGCAATACCTCTGCCGGATAACGGACTCCCAGAAGCCGCAAAGAAATTAATCAACTTCTTGCGAATGCGCAATAAACTGTGGTAAACATTACCACTGTCAGCTTATTGACTGGTTTCCCAGTAGCCGTATTGCTCAAAGGCCGAGAAGATCCATGGGAGTACGACCCAGAATACTCATTGCTGACGACGAACCCTTGACTCTGGAGCTCATTGTGGAGCGCCTTGAGACCGAGGGCTACGATGTCGAAGTCGTTTCCTGCGGCGAAGAAGCAGTCGAAGCGGCCAAGAGGAGCAGCTTCAAGGTAGTCCTCACCGACCTTTCCATGCCGGGAATGGGGGGCATGGGGGTCCTCGCCCATTTTTCAAAGCACTATCCGGAGACGCTGGTCATAGTTCTGACGGGGTTCGGCACCATTGAGACCGCCGTCGAAGCCATGAAACGCGGCGCTTACGATTATCTGTCAAAGCCGGCGAACCTCGACGAAATCATCCTCACCCTGCGGCGGGCAATCGAACTCAAAAACCTGAAAGATGAAAACGTCGCCCTGAGATCCCAGATCCAGGAGCAGCACCGGCTCGAAAAGCTCATCGGGCAGAGTCTTGTGATGCAGCAGCTCTATCACATCATACGCCGGGTAGCAAAGACCGACTCCACGGTGCTGATCACCGGTGAAAGCGGTACGGGCAAGGAACTGATCGCCAACGCCATCCACTTTCAGAGCGACCGGCGGGACATGCCCTTTGTTCCCATCAACTGCGGCGCGATCCCGGAGGAACTTCTCGAAAGCGAGCTTTTCGGACACGAGAAGGGCGCCTTCACCGGCGCTTTCAAGGAACGGCGGGGCAGGTTCGAGCTTGCCCACAAGGGGACGGTTTTCCTCGACGAAATCGGGGAGATGAGTCCGAAGCTCCAGGTAAAGCTGCTCCGGTTCCTGCAGGAGACCAAATTCCAGCGTGTGGGCGGATCGCGCACCGTAGAGGTGGACGTTCGCATTCTGGCCGCGACGAATAAGGACCTCGAGAAGGCGGTCGCGGAGAGCGAATTCCGCGAAGACCTTTTCTACCGCCTGAACGTAATCCCGATTCATGTACCGCCATTGCGGGAACGGGAGGGGGACATCCCCCTGCTGGTGCAGCATTTTCTGAGGCAGCACTGCGATAAAAAGGACATTTCCCCGAAACGGATGGCGAGAGCCGCCGTGGAAAGCCTGCAGCAGTACGAGTGGCCGGGAAATGTCCGGGAACTGGAAAACGTCATCGAGCGTCTGGTGATTCTGACGGACAACGATGAGATTCAAATGAGCGATCTTCCGCGAAGGATGCAGATACAGCAACCGCTTGAAGTAAAGAGCATCGACCTCGGGGAGGATGGAATCAATCTCAAGGAAACTCTGGACGAGCTGGAGAATAAGCTTATTCTCGATGCCCTGCAGCGATGCGGCGGGGTCAAGAACAAAGCGGCCAAACTGCTGGGCCTCAACAGGACCACGCTCATCGAAAAAATGAAAAAGAAACAGCTCGACTATCCTTAATTCTTCCGGATCTTCCCCCTTTGATAAAATAGAGCATCGTTTTTGCATATGCAAAAACATGCTTTTCTTTACTCTGATCAGTGGTATTCTTAAGAAGCTGATCTTTGCGGGGGAGGATTCACTCAAACGCTATGGAAGCCGAGCAATCGAAGCCGACAGGCAAGAACCACGTAATATTGAAATTCGCTTTAGCTGCGCTAATAATAATCCTTATTACACTTTTGATACATTATTCCGGTTTCATTAGGTTTTTCCTGAGCAAAAGGCAATTGGTCGGTTTTTTGGATTCGCTCGGTCCATGGTCATTTGCCGGCTTTATACTACTTCAGGCATTCCAGGTAGTGGCCGCTCCGATTCCGGGCGATGTCACGGGATTCCTCGGCGGATTCCTCTACGGGCCATGGCTTGGAATACTGCTCTCGACAATAGGACTCACCGGCGGATCGTATCTGGCCTTCGCCCTCTCACGCGCCTACGGCAGGCCTTTCGTCAGGAAATTTGTTCCGATCCAGACGCTTGACCGCTTCAGTTTCCTGCACCAGCACAAGGGCGCCTTCCTCATTTTCCTGCTGTTCCTGCTGCCGGGATTTCCCAAGGACTATCTCTGCTACATCCTCGGCCTGGGGGAACTCTCGACGATGGAGTTCCTTGTCATCGGAGGTGGAGGGCGATTGTTCGGAACGATCCTGCTGACACTCGGCGGAAACTACGTAAGGCTTCACCAGTACGGCCGGCTCGGCATAGTCTGCGGAGTCGCCCTGGTGCTCCTTTTGGTCGTCTGGGCCTATAGGGACAAGCTCGAGAGGGCGTTTCGGTACTGGAACCTGATCAACATGAGGAAGAAACGCGCGAAGCTTGCGTCCCGCAGCGACTGCCGGACCCGAAAGCCGCACAGCCACCCTGAAAGCGTATTGTAGCGGAGCCCTGCGACCGCAGGGAAAACGCTCCTATCAACCCCGGTATATCGAATCGATAACATCCCCCATTTCGCAGGCAATTCCATTCCCGCAAAGCATCTCGACAAGCTCCCGAACCCCCTTGAGATCCGGGAGGGCAACATCCACGGAGCATTCCGCTCCTTTGGTGGAGATCGCATAACCGCTCGTCCTCAGAAGGTCGACGGCCTCCGAGAGCTTCGGAACCAGAATCCCGATTTCGGACCAGTCCCCCATGTAGTAAACCGGAAGCGATTGAAGGTCGTCCGGGCTGCGCCCCGAAGACTCACCCCCGCAGTCCCGTTCCACAACGGGAATGTGCCACATGATTTCTCCTCCTTCTGGGCTCCCGGGCCCATTCCGCCCGAAGCGCCGCAAATTTGGTGTCCTGAGAGGCATCAATTTGAACGCGATTCGCGTTCCTTTTTAAGAATTATTCTCTGGGATGCAAGCCTATCGCGGTCTGTCCATGCAAAAAAACGGGGCGTGGTTGGAAGTAAAAAAAGGCGGGTCCTTTACCATGACGGCAGCCACCGCGGGATGCCTTCTGAACTCTTTATGAAGAAACCGCCGGACCCGTGATCTGCTCCACCCTCGCGGATGCGAGAAATCGGTGTAGAGCGCCAGGTCGCCCTCATAATGCGGCGAGGTCCCGAACCTTTCGGCGTCCGGGCTATTCACGGGCATGTTGAAGATCGCAAGGTTAAGGAAATCGATGCTCCCACTGTGGCGTGCGACGAATTCAAGGGTGTTGCGGGCCTCGGGTTCCGATTCGGAAGGCGTTCCGAAAAGAAAATAGCCGTAGGTCGCGATTCCGGCCTTTTTCAGTGCAACGAGGGCGCGGGAGGCGACGGAGAGATCAATCCCCTTTCCCTCGGCATCGATCACCCTCTGATCCCCGGACTCCAGGCCGAGCTTCAGCATCACGCAGCCGGACCGTCGCAGAGCGCGGCAAAAGTCCTCATCCGCAAGACTGCGGGTAACGCGGGCAAAACCATACCAGGGGGCGCCGGGCGGATTCTCCGCCAGACGCCGAAGCAGGGTTGGGCTCAATGCGCTGTCCAGGAAGTGCAGGAGCGACGGACGGAGCGCCCCCGCAAGAACCCCGGCTTCGCGGACGGCGAGCGCCGGCGCAATGGGCTCGTAGGGCGTCTTTTCGGCCTTTTCCGGACAAAATGCGCATGCGTTCCAATAGCACCCCGAAGAAGTGCTGTAAGGCAGGACAAGACCGGGAGAAAGATAATCGCCGAGGGGGAACGTCGAATAGTCAGGGGTGGTCCAGCCGTTTGCGTGTCCGCCCGCGAGCTTGAGAAGCTCGCACTCCCCCGGTCCGTCGACGATCCGGTCGATCAGCCCGGCAAAAGGGTTCTGCCAGCCGGGCTTTCGCGCCCAGGAGGTCGCGAGGCCTCCGCCGATGACGATTCGCAGCCCCGGAAAGCGCGCCCGGACAAATCCGGCCATGGCAAAAGCGGTCAATGCCTGGCTGAGATAGTTGAGCGAAAGCCCCAGGATACTCGGAGCATCCCTTTCGACGGCATCGCCGATCCGTTTGGAGAAATAGGGGAAAAAAGGATTATTTTCGTACTCGCCTGCTGCCTTCAGGAGGTCCCTGCTGCGAAGCGGCGACATGTGATCGTCGTGATAATTGGACAGGCTGAGCCGGATCGGGCCTTCCGCCGACTTTTGGACAAGCCTGTCGATATCCGATACGGCGCGCTTATAGCGCTGGAGATCCGAAAAAGCCGTTCCGGTGCGGATAGCGCTTAGATTGCGCTCCCGGTTCCGCACGGATCGAAGCGTCCACCGGTCCGAGCTTTGCGGAGTTTTTCCGAGCAACTCGAGAATGGCCTCGATGTTCGCATCGATCAGGGTGCAGGGGACCCCCGCATAGCGCAACGCCCCGGCCAGGCGCGCAATTCCGGGCGGTGGTTCGGAGGGCTTCACGAGAGGCGGATTAATAAGCAAAATCATGGAATCTGGCCGAGCGCCGAAATGAGCGGCGCAGCTGCGTGTGGGGTGTGGGGAGCAGGCTCCCCACGGTCTGAAAGCTTGGTATCATCTTGAACGCTCATCGGTATTAAGGCATCAGCTCCTGATGGTAATCTTCTTCAGGTTTGCCCACGTGGCTTCCGAATACCAGATTTCAACGAATTCTTCCAGCGACCGCTCTTCATACCGGGCAATCCTGTCGGCCGCCGACCGGCGCAGCAACCGCTTGACCGATGCGAATGCGGCGGGGTCCTTTTCCCCAAGGGTGCGCGCAACGTCGAGGGCGCGCCGCTCAAGCCCGCTCCCGTCGACAAGCTCGTCCACCAGGCCGATTTCCTTTGCCTCGGCGGGAGTGTACATTGCCCCCGAATACAGGATGTCCCTCGCATTGCGCGGCCCGACCAACTCCTTCAGGATCTCCACGCTCCCGGCGAATACCGATGAGCCGAAGGTGATCTCGTTCAGGGAAATCCTCCCCTCCTTTTCGTTCATGATCCGGTAATCACAGGCAATGGCGATCATGCAGGCACCCGCCACAGTGTGGCCGTTGAGGGCGGCGACCACGGGCTTCGGGAAGAGAAAGACGCGCGCGTAAAACCCGGCGAATTCCTTGAGGTACTTTGTGAAAGCTTCCTTGGAGTAGCTCAGGAATTCCGGGATATCGAAGCCGAAGGAGAAAAACTTGCCGCTGCCCGTCAGCACGACGGACCGGACGTCCGGGCTCGATTCGGCCCGGTCGAGCGCGGAATTCAACTCTGCGAGGAACTGTTCGCTGATCGCGTTGACTTTGCCTCTTCGCAGACGAAGCGTAAGCACCCCATCGCTTTGGGTCGGTATCACGTGTTCCATGGCTCTACCTCCTTTTTCCTGTCGATTTTCGGTCACCGCCGGGAATGCTCTTACCAGATTTCCGCAGAAAAGAAATCACCCGTTTGGAGGATGGAGAGCGGGGGAATGATTCCCCCGTAGCGCCAAAATGAGCCGCGTAGCGGCGAGGGGGTGCGGGGGGCGCGGCTCCCCACGCTTTTCAGAAGCGTTCTTCGGCACGTTCTTGAACGCAGATGCGTATTACTTTACTGCAGGGACGCTTTGGCCTGTTCGCTTCAGCGCCCTACGACCGCGAGCCAGAACCTGTTGTAGAAGTCTTCGATGACCTCCTCCAGAGGCCTGGACGCATCGAGAACAAGGAATCTCTCGGGCTCGGCGGCCGCCAGGGCCATATAACCGTTTCGGACCTTCAGGTGGAACGCATTGTTTTCCTGCTCGATCCGGTCGAACTTGCCCCCGTTTCGCCCGGCGATCCGATCCAGTGCGACCTCGATGCTGCAGTCGAGCAGAATCGTTTTGTCGGGCCAAAGATCTCTGGTCGTCCATTCCTGAATCGTCTTCAACCGTTGGAGATCGTGTCCCCTCCCGTAGCCCTGGTAGGCGAAGGTCGCATCGACGAAGCGGTCGGTGAGCACCCAGGTGCCTTTTTTCATGGCGGGCACAATGACCTCGTCCGTAAGCTGCGCACGGCTCGCGCTGTAGAGCAGCATTTCCGCCCGCGTGCTCATGCCGGCCGACGAGGTGGCAAGGAGAAGTTCCCGGATTTTTTCGCCGATTGGAGTGCCACCGGGTTCCCGGGTCATGATGCAGGGGATGCCCGCCGTGGCAAGCCAGTGGGAGAGTTGCTCCATGAGGGTGCTCTTCCCGCAGCCGTCAATTCCCTCAAAGCTGATAAACTTCGCGGGAAGCGCGGAGGGATGGTGCTTTACGCGTTGCCTGTTGGTTGGCACGACACTCTCTTTCCGATGGAAGACCGAAAGGTCCGCAGAAGCGGCTCAAGCCCTTATGGACAAGTTGTCTTCTTCCGTCTTGGTGTCTTCGTTGTAATTCCGGTTCTGGCGCTCGAAATTGACCCTGTTCTTGGCGATATAGATCCGTTTGACATCCTCGAAGCCCAGATCGAAGAGGGCGCACATCTGCGCCAGCCCGGTCCAGAGGTCGAGAACCGCTCCCCTGGCTTTCTCGGGTTTGAACCCTCCGCCCTTTGCCCACCACTTCCACTTGAGGCTGTTCTGCAACTCG
>JAJFVB010000295.1 GCA_021372055.1 Desulfobacteraceae bacterium
TAAGCTACGGAAACACCATAAGATTGGAGGCGAGTTCAAATGGACAAAATTGTCACCTTCCAAAGCCGAATTTTACAAAGCTTTGCTTTCCTGGTTTTACGAACAGGGAGAGAATCTGAGGTTCCGTTGCATTGCTATAGATCATCAGCAGGTTGATCTAATTCGTTTCCATAAAAGTGACCAAGAACTGGGATTTTACAAATTCTACTATCAAGTGCTTCATCATTGGATTCACTCTTTTAATCGGTACAACATTTATTGCGACCTCAAAAGCAACCGCCTTCGCGACCGTCTGCACACCTTAAGATCGTGTTTAAGTAACGCTAATCTAACTGCCGTAATAGAAACCGTTCAATCGGTGCGTTCTCGAGAGTCGACATTGCTGCAACTGTCGGATGTGCTGACAGGGTTGGCATCGGCGCGCCTAAATAGCAGGCTGACTCCTGGCAGTGCCAAGGAGAGCGCAGTTCATTATCTTGAAGGATTACTTGGACACAGCATAGCACCGACCGCCCTGAGTGAAAAGAAATTCAATGTATTCCGGATCGACTTGGACGGGTGATGGTGATGGCTTACCCTCCTCTGGTATACTATAGTACTGAAGCTGAATACCGTTCTCATTTTGAGCGAGTGTACTGCGCAGGTTCTATTGCAACATTTGACGGTATCACGGTTCGTTTCCAAAAAGATTGCTTCGACCATTGTTTTTTCGAAAGCACCCGGAGAAATCAAGTCAAAGATGCCTTCTCCCGACAACGTGCAGAGCGAGTTGATTGGATCAAGGCAACCCTGCAAGACCCTAATGCCGATCTCTATATTGGTTGGGACCGAAAGAAGAAGCGATACGACAAGAGCCATCGAGTGGCAATTGTAATCGGAAACTACGTAGTTGTTATCCGGATGAGCGGCAGCAGAGCCGCACAATTCGTAACGGCCTATGTGGCGGATAGCGCATCCACCCTTGCCAAAATAAAGAAGAGTCCGCGTTGGACTCCCCCTTAAATAAAAAACCGCTGATTTGCCAGGCGGGCTCAGCGGAAGCCTTTGCAGGTTCTACTGCCACTGGCAGAGAACATTCATATTATCGGCAGCATAGCCTCAGTAGTCAAGCCCCAAGTTGTACATTGGTGAAGAAAGAACGTATCTCTCGGAACATAGTGAGTATTTAGCGCGATCTTGATGATACTGCAAAAGAGATTGTCCGACTAGGCGCGGACCTCGATGCGGCCAATCTCAGGATCGTCGAACTGCAAGCCCTCGTCCGCAGCTATGCGGGTGACACTTTACGGTAATTCGGCGCCGTGTGTCACAAGTCGGTGTTGGCTGGTTATCATCTCTTTCCAAACAGGAATAGCAGTCTACCAGGGGACATTCCATAGCCGGCATGGCGAACACAGGCACCATCAAAGCTCCAACCCCGGAGATGCTTGTGAAGCAAAAACGTCTGGGACATTGAACTGCCCACCCGGGGGACAGGGCACTACTGAGGAGCAACCCGAGCACCGTGGTGGCGAAGCGATGGAGGGGCAGGCCGATCGCGCTTGCCCTTCATTTGTTCTGCCCCTTTTAAGCTTCCCAAAGCGCCCCCCGGGGGGTACGGTAGCAGAGTCCTCGTTACCGCCCGTTGAAAGACTCAATGAACGCATTGTCGGTGGGCTTGCCAGGCATTGAGAAGTCCAACTCCACTCCGCGTTTATAGGCCCAAAGATCGACATCCCTGGAAGTAAACTCCGAGCCGTTGTCCACCATGACCGCCTGGGCGTGCCGAATCGCTTCACAGCTTCATCCTGCCGGGCGGCCACCACTCAGCGGGTCTGCCCCACGTTGAGCCCGCAGTGTACCGCCGGGCCGCAAGGCACGCCGTTGCCGCCTATTGCGCCATGGGCGATCAAAAGGGGCTCTCCCTGATAGACCTTTTGCTGGTCTATCTGAACCGCCTGTCGGATTGCCTGTTCGCCCTGGCGCGCCGCTGCAATGTTGCCCACGGCCTGAAAGATACCGTATGCGGCGCGCCCTGAAAACCTCTGCCGGCACTCCGCCGCGCTATCTTGAAAAACGCTTCCGCCCCCATAACCGCCGCGCCTTGTGGTCTTTGCCTACGGCGGTTCCTTATCGATTCGGCTTTACCGGACGCCTCCTGACCAGCGCGTCCAGTCCCAAATCTTTCGCACTGTCAACTACGGAGGAAATCACACTTTCGTCTGGAGGGCTCAGATCGGCAGTGGGATCAAGGACCCGGCCGGTTTCAACGACCTGAAGGCGCCACGCACGGATACCATTGTCCCGTAAGACGTGCGCCATGCGGAGGAGACCGCCTATGTCATGCTCACGCCTGACAACAGTGGTCCTCGCTTCATGCGGTACTCCACGCTTCGCCGCATACTGTAGACTCTCTAGCGCGGTTGCTCCCTGATTGTCCGCGCCGCAGAGCCAGATTGAAGAAACGCCTGGCTCTTTCTTCACATCCACGGCGATGTAGTCGATCAGCCCGCAATCGACGATATGCTTCACAACCTGGGGTAGCATGCCGTTGGTGTCCAGTTTCACCGCAAACCCACGCGCTCGTATGGCCGCCAGCATTGGGAGCAAAGCATCGTGCAGCGTCGGTTCACCTCCGCTCACGACAACGCCCGCCAGTTTGCCCCGCCGGGTGTCCAGGAAATCCGTGACGGATTGGAGATCACAATCCGGCGCTCCGCCGGGAAGGCAAAGCTCCGGGTTGTGGCAGTAGCGGCAACGCAGATTACATCCTCGAGTAAACACCACGGCGGAAACGCGCCCGGGGAAATCGATAAATGAGCAACGATGGAGAGTGGCTATCAAGCGAAGCCTCCGTCGAAAGTCGCCCGCCGTCTGAATTCGTTTCTTTTTCCCGGGTTCCACTGCCCCACTGGGCGCAGATAGCCTACGATCCGGGAATATACTTCAGTGGGAGCGTTGCATTCCGGGCAGGATGTCTTCTCGCCCACTAGATACCCGTGCCGGGGGCAAATCGAAAAGGTCGGTGTGAGCGTGAAGTAGGGTAACCGATACTTGGAGCACACGGTGCGGATGAACGATTTGACGGTTGAAGAATCTTCGACGCGTTCTCCAAGCCAGAAATGCAGGATCGTTCCGCCCGTGTACCTTGACTGGAAGTCGTCCTGGTGGTCAAGAAGGTCGAAGGGATCATGGAGGGCATCCACCGGGGGTTGGGAAGAGTTCGAATACGCTGCCTCCCGAGTGTCGTCTCCCGCGCCGTGTATACGCATGCCGGGAAATCGTTCCCGGTCCAGGAGAGCCAGCCGATAGCTCGCGCCCTCCGCTGGAGTGGCCTCCAAGTTGAAGGGGACGCCGGTTTGCTCCTGGTAGGCAAGAAGCCGCTCACGCATGCGATCCAGTACCTCCAGGCCGAAAGCACGACCGGCGGCACCAAGCAGCCCCCCGCCCAATAGGTTCCGTGAAGCCTCATCGAGGCCCACTATGCCTATCGTGGAGAAGTGGTTCCGCCAATATTCCCCGGTGCGTTGCTTGATATTCCGCAGGTAATGGCGCGCGTACGGATAGAGATGGGTGTCGGTGAAGCGTTCGAGCACTTTCCGTTTGATCGTCAGGCAGGTCTGCGCAATGTCCATGAGGCGGTCGAGGCGTTTGAAAAAGTCGGCCCTGTCCTGCGCCAAGTGTCCCAGGCGCGGCATGTTCAGCGTTACCACTCCGATGGAGCCGGTCAGCGGATTGGCCCCGAAGAGGCCGCCGCCGCGGTGCCTGAGCTGCCGGGTGTCGAGCCGTAAGCGGCAGCACATGCTGCGTGCATCGTCCGGGGACAGGGACGAATTGACGAAGTTCGCGAAACAGGGAATTCCGTAGCGGGCCGTGACATCCCACAGCGGCCCCAGGCGGGGATCATCGTAGTCGAAGTCCCGAGTGATGTTGTAGGTCGGAATCGGGAAAGTGAAAACCCGCCCCCTGGCGTCGCCTTCGAGCATCACCTCTAGAAAAGCACGGTTGAACATATCCATTTCGCGCTGGAATTGCCCGTAGGTTTCCGCACAGATTTCGCCGCCGACGATGATGCGCTCGTTTCGCAACCGCTCCGGAACGTTCCAGTCGATGGTGATATTCGTGAACGGAGTCTGAAAGCCCACGCGCGTGGGCACATTGAGATTGAATACCCACTCCTGGACAG
>JAJFVB010000309.1 GCA_021372055.1 Desulfobacteraceae bacterium
GAGTACTTTTCATGAAACTCTCGGCATTACCGGCGTTGTTCTCACCAAGCTTGATGGTGATGCCCGCGGCGGCGCCGCCCTCTCCATTCGTGCCGTGACTCAATGCCCGATCAAATTGGTCGGCGTGGGCGAGAAACTCGATGCCCTCGAAGTCTTCCATCCCGATCGGATGAGCTCGCGCATCCTGGGAATGGGCGATGTCCTCTCCCTCATCGAGAAGGCTCAGGAAGCCTTCGATGAAAAGCAGGCCGAGGAGATGGCCAAGAAGTTTCGGGAGGATTCCTTCAGTCTCGAGGATTTTCGCAATCAACTGCGCCAGATCCGAAAACTGGGCTCCTTCGAACAGATCCTCAGCATGCTTCCCGGTATGGGGATGCTCAAAGAAATTAAGAAAATGCAGGTGGACGAAAAGGAATTCGTCCGCATGGAAGCCATCATCAATTCCATGACCAAGGTCGAACGCCGCAACGTTGACCTGATCAATGCCAGTCGGCGGCGGCGCATTGCCAGCGGGAGTGGCACGTCGGTGCAGGACGTCAATCGCTTGCTGAAGAGCTATGGCGAAGCCCGCAGAATGATGCGGCAGGTAGTCGGAGGCGGGGCAGCGACCAAGAAGAAGAAAGGCAAGACTCGCCGCAAGCGCGCATTTTTCCCTTTTTAATTTCCAGGGAATAGAGTATAGGTAGCAATTTGCGGCATGGCTGCGGCGTTTCCTGTGAGTAAGATTCCGGAACGAAAGGCCATTTACTATCACCCATGACTCCCGGCAGACCCAGGGAGACATCAGCGAGGAGGTAAGACGGAGACTATGGCAGTGCGCATTCGTTTGGCTCGTGGCGGAAGGAAAAAGAGGCCGTTTTACAAGATCGTTGTAGCTTCCTCCGAAGCGCCGCGCGACGGCCGTTTCATCGAAAGCATCGGGACTTACAACCCGCTCCCGACAACTACAGAGGTTCACATCGACGCCGGCAGGCTCCAGTATTGGTTGGAGCAGGGCGCCAAGCCTACCGATACGGTTCGCAACCTCATTCAGCAGCACGGACAACAAGCTGGCAGCTAGAATCAGAGATCTACTCGCAGCGTAAACATCCGGAGGCTATCATGTTGAAGGAACTGATCGAATTTATGGCGCGAGCCTTGGTTGACAATCCCGATAAGGTCAGAGTCTCGGAGATCGAAGGGGAACAGACTTCCGTTATCGAACTCCGAGTCGCCAAAGAAGACTTGGGCAAAGTGATAGGGAAACAGGGACGAACGGCCCGTGCCATGAGGACGATTCTTAGCGCTGCGTCGACCAAAATCCGCAAGCGGGCGGTTCTTGAGATAATCGAATAGCACAATGGACAGATCCGGACTGGTCCCCATAGGGCGAATAACCAAAACCCACGGGGTCAGGGGCGCAGTAAAAATCTTTCCCTACGGCGACACTCTACGCGAGATGGAGCCAGGGGAGAAGCTCGTCTGCCTCGATTGCGAGGAGGGCTCCGAACTGTGGCTTACCGTCATTGATTTGCGCGCTCAAAAGCGGGCCTGCATTGCCGAGTTCGAAGAACTTCAGGGGATGGACGAGGCGGAGCGACTCGCGGGTCACGAGCTTTTCATCCCGCGAGACAGGCTGCCGGCTCTGCCGGAGGGCGAGTACTACCATTTTCAGCTCATAGGGCTGTCCGTTGTGACTAAGGACGGTGTACGGATCGGCACCCTCAGAGGCATTATCGAAACGGGGGGTACCGATGTCTATGCCGTCGACTGCGACGGCAGGGAACTGCTCATTCCGGCGGTCGAGGATGTCGTCTGCGAGGTCGACCTTCCCGGCGGGACAATGGTGGTTGAGTTGCCGGAAGGCCTCGAATAGATGATCTTTGACATTCTGACAATTTTCCCGGGCATGTTCTGTTCGCCTCTGGAAGAGAGCATCGTCGGCAAAGCTCGCGAACGCGGCCTCATCGGGGTTCGTGTGCACAACATACGGGACTATGCGGTCGATAAGCACCAGATGACCGACGACCGGCCCTTTGGCGGCGGAGAGGGCATGGTCATGAAGCCCGAACCGATCGTCTCGGCTCTTCGCGCCATCGCGGGCGACGGCCCGCCCGCCCGGGTAGTGCTGCTTACGCCGCAGGGCAGGCTTTTCAGCCAGCAGATAGCACGGGAACTGAGCCGCCTTCCCAGGCTCGTACTCATTTGCGGCCGGTATGAGGGCGTGGACGAGCGCGTTGCCGAGCGTTTCACCGACGACCAGATCTCCATCGGGGACTACATTCTCACGGGCGGCGAACTTGCCGCCATGATTGTCGTTGATGCCCTCACCAGGCTCATCCCCGGAACTCTGGGCAATGCGGGCTCGGCCCTTGCGGATTCTTTCAGCGAGACCGTCCTGGAATATCCCCAGTACACTCGCCCCCAGGACTTCGAGGGAGTGACGGTCCCCGGGATACTGCTTTCGGGCAATCACGAACAGATCCGGCGCTGGCGGCGCGCACAGGCGCTTATGAGAACCAGGCAGCGTCGTCCGGACCTTTTCGCCCGTCTCGATCTCAGTTCGGAAGACAGCGCCCTGCTCGAAGCGGCCGAGCAGGAACATCAGACCGCCAAATAGCCGGGGGCCTTGCGGTTGCCGCGCGGGAACAGAAAATGGCGCATTTGTACATAGCGCTCGTGCACTATCCCGTCCTGAACAGGATGGGCGATAGAATCGCTTCGGCGGTCACGAATCTCGATCTTCACGATCTTGCGCGGTCGTGCTGTACTTATGGCATCCCGGCGTGCTATATAGTGACGCCCTTGAAAGACCAGCAGGCCCTGGCACACAGGCTTACGTCGCACTGGATCGACGGCAAGGGGGGCGAGATCCTGCCCGAGAGGCGCGAGGCTCTCAAGCTTCTGCAGGTGACCGACGATCTTGCGGCGGCAAGGTTCGACGTAGCCGAGAGGACCGGAAAGGCGCCGGTCATCTGGGCAACCAGCGCAAGGGAAGGTGTCGGCTCGATTTCTCATGCCGAGGCCAGGGAGATTCTAAGGCGGGACGAACGTCCCTGCCTGCTTGTATTTGGTACCGGTTGGGGCCTTGCCCCGGATTTTTTCAGCGAGGTTGACGGGGTGCTCGATCCGATCCCCGGTGTAAACGGCTATAATCACCTTTCGGTCCGTTCGGCGGCTTCGATACTCATGGACCGACTGCTCGGGGGGCGCTGAACCGGGCAGGCAAGCCCGCATTTCCGGATGTGCTCTCGAATTTGCAGGGGTAGCCCGGCTTCTCCTGTTTAATATTATGTAACGGAGGATTACCATGGCAATCAGTATGCTCGAAATGATCGAAAGAGACCACATGCGCTTCGATATTCCCGCCTTCCGGATCGGCGATACGATCAAGGTGCATGTGAAAATCCGTGAAGGCGACAAAGAGCGCATCCAGATATTCGAAGGCGTTGTGATTCGTACCCACAGGGCAAAGATGGGCGCGACACTCACGGTCCGGAAAGTCTCCTACGGGGTCGGAGTTGAACGTATCTTCCCGGTGCATTCTCCGCAAATCGACAGGATCGAAATTCTGCGACGCGGCCGCATTCGCCGATCAAGGCTCTACTATCTGCGCAAGAGGGTCGGAAAAGCGGCAAGAATTCGCGAAAAGCGCGAACCGGCGAAGGGGTAGTCCGAGGTCTCGCGGCGCGGGTCCGGGTATCCCGCCCCACTGCGCAGCCTTCCATTCGCCGAATGCATCCTCGAGAATCGCGGAGACCGGGTATATCTGCATAGCAACATACTCCCGGGCCGGCTTTCACTTCTGCTTTGCGGACTCGCGCCATGCAGCGGAAAATGTTTCAAACCCCGACGGAGCCTCTCGACATGCGGTTCTACGAGAACCGGGCCCACCGTCGGGGTTTTCGTTTCGTTTGCGGAATAGACGAGGCGGGGCGCGGGCCCCTTGCCGGTCCCGTCGTGGCCGCATCGGTGATCCTGCCGAAGGGAACCCGCCTTGACGGCGTGACCGACTCCAAGCGTCTGACGGCTGCCCAGAGGGAAGAATTCTTCGACGTGATCAATTCCCGGGCTCTTGCCGTGGGAATCGGAGTCGTCGACAACATTGAAATCGACCGCATCAACATCCTCCAGGCAACCTTCCGGGCCATGCTCCTCGCAGTCGAAGGCATGCCCGTAAAGCCGGACTACATCCTCATAGACGGCCCTTATAAGCTCCTCACCGACATACGGCAACAAGGCATTCCCGGAGGCGACGCGCTCTCCCTTACCATTGCCTCGGCATCCATCATCGCCAAGGTCCATCGCGACCGGATCATGCGCAAGTGCCACGAAAGATATCCCGAGTACGGTTTCGACCGCCATAAGGGCTACCCCACCTCGGAGCACTTCGAGGCCATTCGCAGGCACGGCCCCTGCCCGCTCCACCGGATTTCCTTCCACGGGGTCCTGCCCGACCCGGAGCCCTGCGCCGATGAGTAGCAGGCACGACACGGGCAGGGACGGCGAGAGTGCCGCCGCGGAGTTTCTCAAGCGAAGCGGACTCAAGGTCCTCCACCGGAACTACCGCTGCCCGCTGGGCGAAATCGACATCATTGCCAGGGACGGAAAGACCGTCGTGTTCGTCGAGGTCAGAAGCCGCAAGGCCGATGCGCTCTGCCGCGCCGAAGAATCGATCACTGCGACCAAAAAACGGCACCTGGTCCGCGCGGCAACGTGGTATCTGAAGCAGCAGGCGGTCCGCGACTGCCCCGCCCGCTTCGATGTGATCGCAATCCGCCGGGACGGAGACAAACCCGAAATCGACTGGATGGTCAATGCTTTCGAAGCCAGCTTCTGACGAACGGCAAAAGGAGGCGGGAAAACTCTTCCTGGTTGCAACGCCCATCGGGAACCTCGCAGACATCACCCTGAGAGCACTCGAAACGCTCCGCTCCGTTGACCTCATTGCAGCCGAGGATACGCGGCATACTCGAAAGCTGCTCTCGCACTACGACATCCATGTTCCTCTCATCAGCTATCACGAACACAACGCCCGCGAGCGCGGCCCGGAGCTCGTCGGAAGGATTTCCGCCGGGCAGAGCGTCGCGGTCGTTACCGACGCAGGCACGCCGGGGATATCCGATCCCGGCTCCCTGCTCGTGGAATCCGCCCTCGCCGGGGGGATCGAGCCCGTGATCATTCCAGGTCCGAGCGCGCCCGTCGCGGCGCTTGTGATATCCGGCCTTCCGACGCATCCTTTCGCGTTCCTCGGGTTTCCACCGGCAAGGGGCAGGGAGCGAAAGGCTTACTTCGAGCAAAACGCCGCGGCCCCCATGACCCTCGTACTCTTCGAGTCTCCGAAACGACTGGCCAAGAGCCTCGCCGAGATGCTCCAAGCGTGGGGGGACAGACGCATCGCGGTTGTCCGCGAGCTTACAAAAATCCACGAGGAGGTGTTCCGCGGACGCATATCGGAGGCCGAGGCCCATTTCGGGGAGGAGGTCCGTGGAGAGCTGGTCCTCGTGGTCGAAGGGCATGCCGAAAATACCGGGGAAATTGTACCGGAGGACTGGCAGGATGAACTGAAGCGCCTCATTGCGATGGGAAGCCCGTCCAAGGAGGCCGCGGCGCAGATCGCCAACCGGTTCGGCCTTCCGAGGAGAACCGTCTATCAGGCAGCCCTTGCGATCAGGCAGGACGCAAAACCGTGATGCCCCCGAAATAGCGAAGGGGGGCAATCGCGCCCCCCATGCCGCCATGCGGCGTTTGTGAATTTTATGAATCCGTGAAGAATCGCCCGATGCGATCAGTGCTGCTGCCGACTGAACTCGGGATCTTTTAATGTCGTGAAAATGAGTCGTCCGGCGGTGGTCTGCAGAATACTCGTCACCGAGACCTCGACTTCCTTTCCCAGAAGCCTGCTCGCGTTTTCCACCACCACCATGGTGCCGTCTTCAAGATAGGCGATGCCCTGCCCCTGTTCTTTGCCTTCCTTCAGGATCTGCAACCGCAGGACCTCTCCCGGCAAAACAACGGGCTTCAGCGCGTTTGCGAGCTGATTTATGTTCAGGATCCGAATCCCCTGCACCTCAGCCACCTTGGACAGGTTGTAGTCGTTGGTGACAATCTTTGCACCGAGCCTGAGACCGAGCGCGACAAGCTTCGCATCCACATCGCTCAGGTTCTCGAAGTCCTGCCTGTCGATCCTCACCTCGACCAGTTTTTCCTGCTGAAGCCGCTTGATGATATCGAGGCCGCGCCGTCCGCGAACCCTCCGAGTCGGATCGGGACTGTCCGCTATGTGCTGGAGTTCCTGAAGCACGAATTCCGGGATGATCAGCACGCCTCCCAGAAAACCCGTCTCGACGATATCGGCGATTCGCCCGTCAATGATGACGCTGGTGTCCAGAATGTTGCCCGCGGGTCCGCTTCTGTGCGGCCCCCGAACGAGCCAGGACCAGTTCGGGGCACGCAACTCCTCAATCTTAATACTGCCGAGCACCATCCCTATGTAACCAAAAATGCAGGATAAAATTATATAAATGACAACGCTGATGGTAGTGTTTTGAAGCGAAGCGAAACCGACCCCGATCAGTTTGGCGATAAACAGCCCGACAACCAGACCGATAGTCCCGCCCGCGATGACTTTAAGAGGAATGTGTTTGATGATTTTTTCGACCGCGAGTCCCGCGAATGCGGCCACGATACCGGCGAGCACACCAGCCCAGCGCGCCCAGCCGTATTCGGGAAATGTAGTGATTGTCAATTGATCGGCAATGAGGTATCCCCCAAAGCCACAGATGGCAATCAGGATCAACTTTAGGATGAGCCAACCCCACTTCACCCTTCTCACCCCCTTTCACATGGAAATTGCTTGCAGAAAAAAGGAAAAAACCTCAACCAAAGGGAGTCTCCGCATTACGAAACCGGATAAAAAAGGATGCAGTGAAGAAGAGATTAAACCGGCTGTTCCCTATTTCAGCAGGTCGAAAATGGACCTTTCGATCTCGTCTTCAGTAACTTCCTGCACGATGGAGAGTTCCTTGAGTAGCAGAGTTCTGGCCGTATCCAGCATCTTTCTTTCTCCGAAGGAGAGTTCCTTGTCTCCCTTCAACACCGTAAGGTCGCGAAGCACCTCGGCAAGCTCGTAGATGGATCCGGTTTTGATCTTTTCCATGTATTCCCGATAGCGCCTGTTCCAGGTACCTCCGTTAACCGACACCTCCCTCCTCAGCAGGATATCGAAGACCCGCGGGATGTCGGTCTGGGTGATCAATCCTCTGAGCCCGACGGTCTGTGCATTGGGCACAGGGATCATGATTTTCATATCGTTGTCGAGGATTCGCATGATATAGAAATCGAGCCGCGTTCCGCCAATACTTTTGGATTCAATAGATTCAATTTTCCCAACACCATGCGCCGGGTAGACAGCCAGGTCGCCAATTTTAAACATATTTCCTCCACGCTCCGGGAAATCAGGCCAAGGAAGCGATGCGTCTCATATTTTATCATCGGGAGTGACAAATGCAAAGAGCGAATCCGCTTCTGGAGGAGTAAAACCATGGAAGCACCTGATATAGGTAAAAATCTAAAACAGATAAGTATTATGATTCCATAGAATGTCTTAAAATGGCCACAATCGTCCGATATCCTCTGAATCCGGGCTCATACCCTCCGGGCAGGCCGCAACAGACCACGCACGTTTGTAATTTTAACCCATACATGTAGAATAATATATCAAAATCGCCTCCGCCCGTTTCCACCGCATAGGTGGCCGGATGAGCCCAAATCCGCCCCAACGCGCTCCCGGGCTCCGCCAACTTCAGGTTGACTTTGGTGCGAAAAACAGAGAAGAAAGGGGCGACTTCAATCCTAATTTCCGCGGGAGCTGTTCACAGGATGAGCAAATTCGAGTCCGGCGAGTGGGTGATGCTTACCTCGCAAAAAGGAAAACGCTGGCTGGTGCGTATCGAGGACCAGCCCTATTCATCTCACATCGGGGGCATCCAGCTCGGGGATATCGTCGGCAAAGAGGAAGGAGACTGGCTGATCACGAGCACGGGCGCAAAACTCATGCTCTTCCGCCCTTCGCTGCAGGACTACATCTTCAGCATGAAACGGCGCACCCAGATCATCTATCCCAAGGACCTGAGCGCAATGATTTTCTACGGGGACATTTATCCCGGCTGTTCCATCATCGAGACGGGTCTTGGTTCGGGTGCGCTCTCGCTTGCACTGCTCCGCGCGATGTGCGGGCGCGGCAGGCTCATCTCGATTGAGAAACGGCCCGAGTTCGCCCTCGGCGCAAAGGAAAACATAGACCGGTTTTTCGGCGCCCCCCCCTCCAATCATGAAATCATCGTCGGGGACATCGAGCAAGTGTGTCTGACGTGCGAGGTGGACCGCATATATGTCGATCTTCCCGAGCCGTGGCGGGCGGTGAGGAATCTTTCGTCAATGCTGCGGATGGGCGGGCTTCTCGTCAGCCTCAGCCCGAACGTCGGTCAGGTGCAGCTTATGACCAGGGAGTTGAAATCCAACGGGTTCGGCGACGTGGAAAATTTCGAGCTGATGAGAAGGGACTGGAAGATCGACCAGCTTCGGGCTCGCCCGGTCGACCGCATGGTGGCGCACACGGCGTTCATAACGGTTGCCAAGCGCGTATCGTCTTCGAGGGGCGAGGAACCGGAAAACGGCAACGGCGAAGCCGGGGACTTCACGGATGAATAGTCCGGACCGGGGCTCTTCTGCAATCGCAGGAACCCTTGATTGAAAGACGCTTTTTCGGGAAAGACAAAAAGCATCATGTCAGAGACTTGCAGCATGGATATTTCCGTCATCATCCCGGTCAAGAATGAAGCGGACAACATCATAAGCCTCGCCCGGGAGATCCTCTCCGTTTTCGAAGCCGAAAGGATCAGATGGGAATGCGTCTGGGTTGACGACGGTTCCACAGATGACACCCTGGCCCTGCTTCGGGAACTTTCCGCGAGCGATTCCCGCCAGAGATTCATCTCTTTCGAGAAAAACGCCGGTCAGTCGGCCGCTTTCGTGGCCGGATTCAGGGCCGCCCGGTCGGATATGATCGCAACGATCGACGGAGACGGGCAGAACGACCCGGCAGACCTTCCCGCCCTTCTGCGCATCGTCAGGTCGGGTGAAGCGGATATGGCAAACGGATATCGAGCGCGCCGGCAGGACAATCTCAAGCGCAAAATCGCCTCAAAGGTCGCAAACGGTTTTCGGAACTGGATGACGGGAAAAACCGTGCGAGATATCGGTTGTTCCACACGGGTCTTCCGCAGGGAATGCGTCATGTCCCTCCCTCTTTTTGCCGGCATGCACCGCTTCCTGCCGACCCTGGTTTCTCTTCAGGGGTACCGGCTTGCCGAGATGCCCGTCAATCATCGCCCCAGGATGAGGGGGAGCAGCAAGTATTCCATAAACAGCAGACTCTGGGTTGGCCTGCTGGATACACTCGGAGTATTCTGGCTCAAAAACAGAGCATTTCATTACAAAATCGGATGCCGGTCCGAAACCGGCATGAGGCTTTCAACCGAACCGATTACCGCCCCGACCCTGAGCGCTCGTTAGAATGTGCCCATGACAAAGAGAAACGCCGCAATCGCATCCCTGATCGTTATTGCAGCATGTATTCTCAGCTACGCGTTGCTCGACATCCCTGCCGCACAGTACTTCGATGCGAACAAGACGGCATTGACGGACTTTTGCGCCCGCGTGACGTACCTCGGCAAGTCCGAGCCTTACCTCATCCTTTCCGCGCTGGCGTTCATTCTTTTTAAATTCGTTATCAAAAGGCCGGCTCTGGCCCGCGCGGCCCTGTTTTTCTTCCTTGCCGTCGCCGTCTCCGGAATCGTAAACGATAAAATCAAATTTCTGGTCGGAAGAAGCAGGCCCAACCTGCTCCTGACCCAGCAGATCTACACGTTCAAGCCTTTTGCCACCCGCTATGAGTATCTTTCCTTTCCATCCGGGCACGCCTGCACGGCGGTGGCGGCGTGCTGCGCTCTTTATTTCCTCCGGGTGAGGCTCTGGCCCCTCTTTGCCGTGAGCGCACTGGCCGTGCTGCTGAGCCGCGTGGTGATCGGCTCTCATTTCCCGAGCGATGTCGTCTTCGGAGGTTACCTTTCGGTGGTGACAACTTATATTCTGAAGACGATGCTGGAACGCAAAGGCCTTTGGGAATGGACGGGCCGGCAGGATTGAACGATACAACGGGACATGTCGCCATGGACTCTGAAAAGACTTCGGCCCCCACCTGCACCATCAAGCCCGGCCCCCGCGACTCCGCCAAAAGGATCGCCTCGAACATCTTCCTGCTCACGCTGGGCAATATCATTTACGCAGCCGGGATCAACTCCATTATAATCCCCCAGCATTTTTTGAGCGGCGGCGTCATGGGGACCGCTCTCATCGTGCATTACTTCCTGCCCATAATCAACACGGGCTACGCCTATTTCCTGCTGAATATTCCCCTGTTTCTGCTTGGCTGG
>JAJFVB010000004.1 GCA_021372055.1 Desulfobacteraceae bacterium
CCTCTCCCTTGCAAACCGGATTCTCGGCTTCGTCAATGCTCCGGCGATGATGCAGCGGCTCGTGGTGGAACTCCAGGGCGTGTGCGTGGACGTCGAAATCTACAAGCGGAAAAGAGACCGGCTGGTGAGCGGGCTGCAAGCGTGCGGATATGAAATGACCGTTCCGTCGGGGGCGTTCTATCTCTTCCCCAGAAGTCCTCTGGCCGATGACATTCGGTTCGTGAGGCTTCTCCAGGAAGAAAATATTCTTGTTGTACCCGGAAGCGGCTTCGGGGGGCCCGGCCACTTCCGAATCGCTTACTGTGTCGACGACCGGATCATCGAGGGGTCGCTGCCGGGATTCGATAGGGCGATGAAGAAGGCGAAAGCCATTTAAGTGAAATGCAAGGGGGAGGGCTAACATGCAAAAGAAAGTCTTTTTGCAAAAGAATCTCCGGGGCGGAGGGAGCGGGGGCACCCAGTATCTCAAATACCTGATGCTGGCCGCAGTCGGTCTCATTCTGCTTGTGATCGTGACTCCGTACATGTTCAAGGACAAGAGCAAGGAGATCCAGAAAAGACCGGTCCCGGACAAGACTCAGGTGATGAAGGAGGTTCCGAAGCCCGAACCCGCACCGGCTGCGAACGTCCAGGAGCCTGCAAAACCCGCCGAACCGGTGAGGCCGTTTGAAACGCCCAGACCGCCGGAAACGGCGCCAGCGCCGCAACGGGCTGCGGAGCCCTCTGCTCCGGCCGCGCAAAGGACGGTCTCCGAAACTCCGGCCGCCACGCCTCCGGAGGGAACGCTCTCCCAGCCGACGCCTCAGGACCTCTTCCCGAAGAAGCCTTCGGCTCCGGTCCAGGCTCCCGCGGTAGCAGCGCCCAAACCGGCTCAGCCTCCGGCGAAACCGGAGCCGGCCGCAAAGGGAAAAGCCGCAGCGGTCAAACCGGCTGCACCCGCGCCCGCTCCGCCGAAGACAATCGCGCCTCCGGAGCCTGCGCCGAAGACCGTCGGTGCGCCTGTTTCGGCTGCCGGAAAGCCGAAATATGCGGTGCAGGTCGGGACCTTCAAAGAGAGAAGCGAAGCCGAGGTTGTGCAGCGTAATCTGGCAAAGAAGGGTTATTCGGTCGTTGTCGTGCCTTCTTCGCCGTCTGCCGCAGGCGCGCTCTCCTACCGCGTGGTCACCACTCCGGTGGAAAGTGCGAGCAAAGCGGCTACCATGATGGAACAAATGAGAGGCGAGGGAAGGACTACCCCAAGCCTGATTACAATGCCGCAGGCCGGGGCCGCCGCGGGCAGTCCCCCGGTGAAAAAACCCGCTCCGAAGGCTCCCCCGACGGTAAAGCCGGTGAAAACCACCCCCTGAAACGAACAGGGGCGAAAGGCCGGTTTCATTTTGGAGCGCCGCATGCGGTTTTCGCATGCGGCGCTGTCTTTTCCAGCCGGTGAGATAGTCAATGTATCAAAGAATGCTTTTGAAAAGCGTGGGGAGCTGCGCCCCGCTACGCGGCTCATTTTGGCGCTACGGCCAAACGCGCTTGAGCGTGCAGCCGATGCCTAGGGAACGAGGGTATTCCCCCCGGGATTCGGCAAAAGATCCCCACGGCGGGCCCTGATTCTCCGGCCTTGCAAAACAGGCTGCAATTTCTTAGAATTCGGCCTCAATTTCGTCCGATATCTCAGTTTTTTATTTTGGAGTGAGCCCAGCATGTTTGCCAGGAAACTATCGAAAGCGGCTTTTGTTGTCGTTTCTCTGCTCTTTCTCGCCATTGCCTGCGCCGCCCAATGCGCGGAGAGCCCCAAGGCGGACGCAAAGCCCGAGACCGCCCAGCCGGCGGACGCAAAGGAAAAGCCCGGGGACCAGCCTACCACTTTGCCCGAGGACCTGTCGATTCCGATCAAGACGGAGAAGCTGGACGAAGCGGGCCAGGAGCTCGGAAAGAAAATCGATGCGGTTGGGGCCGGCGCTTCCGTCAAATTCGGCCGTTGGATCAACGCGAAGGCATTCGGCGGCATTTCCTGGCTCAAGCTCATCGCGTGCATTGGTTTGCTTTTGCTCGTCACGGCCGTGGAACGCGCCATCCGCCATCTCGTTCAGCTCAGGCTGAAGCGAACCGCAAACATGCCGGACATGCGATGGACCGACCATCTTCTGAACGCCATGTCGACTCCCCTGTCCCTGTTCATCAGGGTGTACGGATTTTACTGGGCTCTTTCGCCCGTCCTGAGCCATTTCGACGATCCCGGCGCCACGGGAATGCTGCACCGCTACGCCGGTAAGCTTGCCGACTTCGGCGGGACGGTCGCGCTTTTCTGGTTCGTCTACAGGTTCATCCATGTGATCGATTTCCGGGTTCGCAAGTGGGTGGTGGCCTCGGGCAACAATATCAACGAGATGCTTATCCCTCTGGTCAGCAAGACGGTGCGGGGCTTTGTCATCGTTGTCGGCGGCATGATGGTCGTTCAGAACATGACCGGGATTGAAATCGGTCCGCTGGTCGCATCCCTGGGAATTGGAGGTCTCGCCTTCGCCCTGGCCGGGAAGGATTCCATCGCGAATTTTTTGGGCAGTCTGACGATCCTTTTCGACAAGCCGTTCCATGTCGGCGAAAGGATCGTAATCGACAAGCACGAGGGGGTCGTCGAGGGGGTCGGATTCAGGTCCACGCGGTTGCGCACCCTGTCGGGCAACCTTGTGTCCATCCCGAACGAGAAGATCATAAACTCAACCCTGGAAAATATCGGCAAGCGTTCCTACCTCCGGTGGCACACGAACCTCGCCATCTCCTGCGAAACACCGGTGGACCGCGTGCAGAGGGCCGTGGAGGTGGTCGAGGAAATCCTTAAGGATCACGAAGGCAGGGATCCCGCTTACCCGCCGCGGGTCCATTTCAACAGCTTCAATGACTGGAGTCTCAATATAGCGGTTTTTGCCTGGTACTTTCCGCCGGACTACTGGAAATTCCAGACCTGGGTGCAGCGCGTGTGCCTCGAAATCATGCGCAGGTTCAAGGATGAGGGGATAGAGATGGCCTACCCGACTCAGGCCGTGTATTCCATCGAGAAGTCGGGTGAAGCGCCTCCCGACGGCATCCTGAACTGTACCGGCGAGGAGAACGCGCGGGCGGGCCGGGAATAGAACCGCCTGCCTACAGGGTTCCCTTGGAAGAGGGAATGCCCGCTCTACGGGGATCCAGGGCCGAGGCGGAGCCCAGAGCGCGGCCCCAGGCCTTGAAGACGGCTTCCAGCATATGATGGGCATTGCTGCCGTAGAACACCTGCACGTGCTGCGTTACGCCGCCGTGCTGGCAGAATGCCCTGAAGAATTCCGGCGAGAGAGCCGTTTCGAATTCCCCCGTCCGGTCGGCCATGGGCGGGGTGTTGTAGACGAGGAAAGGCCGGTTCGAAAGGTCCAGGGTGACAGCCGCAAGCGCCTCGTCCATAGGGACCGTGGCATGCCCGTAGCGCGTTATTCCGGCTTTGTCTCCCAGGGCTCTGAAGAGTGCGGTTCCGATGCAGATGCCGACGTCTTCCACCGTGTGGTGAGCATCGACGTCCAGATCGCCCGTGGCGTGGACCTTGAGATCGAATAGGCCGTGCACGGCGAAAAGGGTAAGCATGTGATCGAGGAAGGGCACTCCCGTGTTCAGATCCGCACTGCCGGATCCATCGAGCGCGAGTTCAACTCTTATCTGCGTCTCTTTAGTTTCCCGAATTATTTCGCCCTTGCGATCACCAGCCATTGTCCGCCGCCTTCCCGCTGAGATTTGCGCTCGAAAGCGCAGACCACACAATACATTTTCGCTTCTAAAATTCAAGGATTTCATGCGAACGGCGGGTTGCGGGGCAGGCATGCGCGGGGTTGCGGCCCATAGGGCCGTGAAATGAAAAAAAGCGCGGGGGATTGTGGATCCCCCGCGCTTCCCCCCGCTTGTCCGACCGGCGCCGCGCGCGCGGCCGGGCGCTCCATCTTGCAGTCCGCCTGCCTTCAGAGGCTGACAGCCTCCCGGGAAATGCAAAACGGGCAACCGCCCGCAACCCCGTTTTTTCGAGGTTCGCGGGCTATCAACGTTTTTGCTCCAACACATCCGTCCGGAATCGGGCTGTTGCCCTTTTCCTCCCC
>JAJFVB010000024.1 GCA_021372055.1 Desulfobacteraceae bacterium
TAAGCCATGCATACAACCGTGAACAATAAAAACGATATCGTAAAGCTCATCGACGTGACCAAGTGCACGGCCTGCCGCGGCTGCCAGGTAGCCTGCAAGCAGTGGAAAGGGCTCCCGGGCGCCAAAACGAAACAGACCGGAACCTATCAGAACCCGCCGGACCTCTCGGCCCAAACCTTGAAACTGGTCCGCTTCTCCGAGGGACTCAAGGAAAACGGCAAGCCTTTCTGGTACTTCTTTTCCGAACAGTGCCGCCACTGCATCGAACCGCCCTGTGTCGACACCATCGCCGGTTATACACCCGATGGAGCGACCAAGGACAATGCGACCGGCGCGGTACTCTTTGGGCCGAAATCCAAAGAAGCCCCCTTCGAGGAGGTCCGCACTTCGTGTCCCTATAATATCCCGCGCCAGGATGAGAAGAGCAAGGTGCTCGTCAAGTGCAACCTGTGCATCGACAGGATCACCAATAACCGGGTCCCGTCCTGTGTTTTGAGTTGCCCGACGGAAGCCATGGTCTTCGGAGAGCGGGACGCCATTCTCGATAAGGCCAAAAAGCGCGTCGAGTTCCTGAAACAGACCTATCCCAAGGCCCAGGCGCTCAATGCGGATGAGGTCAGGGTGATCTACATCGTAGTCGATGATCCGAAAAAGTATCATCAGTATGCCGTGGCGTAAGAAGGTCCGGGTGTTCCCATCAGGGAACGCCCGGTTTCCCGCACCCGGACGACAGCCTGTAAAGCGGTGTCTCAAAAAAGGGAGATCGCGGTTTTCCGGGTACTGAATGGAGTTTCCAATGGAAGAGCAATCGGCAGGACAGAGGGCCGCGGATGCCGTCGGGGCGGCTTTGCGAAAGAAGGAAAAGGAAGACGCACATCTTGAGAGCGTGTTGAAGGCATTCGGTAAGACCTTGGTCGAACAGGTGCGCTGGAAGGCCGATCTCGCACCCCATGATGACCTTTCAATTTCGGAACCGGACCCGGAGCTGTTCGCGAAGGGGATCCCGGTGAGCAGCCGGAAGCAGCTGATCCGCATTGGCGAGTTGTGGCCTGCGGCGGCGAACCTTATCACTCCCAGTCTCCAGGAGGGGTTCCCACTTCTGGCCGCTGACCTGGCGCGGATGTCGACGGCTGTACTGGATGGAAGTTTCTCCCCTGATCTGTTCCTGAGCGCGGCCTACGGCGGCAGGACCGATGAGGCACGCACAATTGCCGGCCATATCGGGTTCGAACCGGAACTTCTGACATTCGTTCTTACCCAGCTTGCCGCCCCGGTTGTCGCCAAACGATCGGAGATGTTATTCCCCTTAGTACGTGAACTTCCGTGGAACAGGGGATATTGCCCCATCTGCGGGTCGTTTCCCGAGCTGAGCCTTCTCAAGGGCAAAGAGGGGCAACGCTGGCTGCGGTGCGGTTTTTGCGCGGCCATCTGGCGTTTCTACCGAGGCTCCTGCCCTTTCTGCGATTCGAGGGATTCGGGTGACGTAGAGTTCTTCTTCGTGGAGGGCCGCGACCATGAACGGGTCGAGGTCTGCCATCGATGTGGAAGATATATCACCGGCATGGACTTGAGGTCATTTGGCGATGACCTGGTTGAAGAGGTTTTGCATATCAGCCTGATGCACCTGGATGTCATCGCCCAGAAAGCGGGTTTTCTGCCCATGAAGGGGATGGGGTGGGAGAGTCCCGGGAAGGAGGGTTCCAGCAAAAGCCTTTAAGGGGTATTGGAGCAATATCCGGTCAGCGGGATTCATTAGAGCAGTCAGCCGGGAATTGCAGATTCGCAGTATCCCCAAAAGAGATCTTTGGACAGATTCAGCAGTTTATCTATCAATATTGGAAGCCGTATATGCTGTGATTGATAAATACCGATTCAAAATGCCGCATATGTTTATTTTAACATATTAAAATACCTCAAATGTAATCACGAAAAGGTTGACAACTGTTTTTAATAATATAAGCTATCTACAATAGATATGGTTCAGGTCTTTTGATCGATATAAAAGACTGTCGTTACTATATCGCAGGGAAAAATATGAGCCAAATCCGAATCAAGAGATAAGAAGCCTGTTTGTGTGGAAATAGGTTTGACCCGCGAGGGTCAAGTCCTTGTCGGGCGAGAGGGGGATGGTCCTCCGACCGCTGTCCGCCACGTTGTCTTGCGTTCTCTTTGAATCAGGATCCTTCCCATGAACGTCCACTTATGAAGTAGGGCTTCCAGGCCAATAGGATATTGGCGTTGCGAAGTCCGCATGCCGAGCTGAATCGCCCTCCATTCGAACTTCGCTAAACAATCCTGGAATACCCTCGGTGTTTTGTCCCTTTAGTCTTGCCGGGCAAAAAGTCGCTCCGGTATGGGATTTCCCGGCGCGTTCCTTCCCGGCGAGTCGAAACCGACGAAACGCAATGCCCTGACCGTTTAATACGAAATTGCGTTCAAGATAAAACTAATGGGAAAGAGCGGGGGGGAATGATTTCCCCCCCGCCCCCTCGGGATTTCCGTCGCAGCCTTACGCGCACGCGCGTCAGGCCCGCCGCAAGCGCCAAAATGAGCAGCGCAGCTGCGTGTGGGGTGTGGGGAGCAGGCTCCCCACGGTCTGAAAGCCTGGCATCATCTTGAACGCTCATTGGTATAAGGCATAGCTTTTCGCAATGTGGTGAGCCGTGGTTCCCTACGGCTTCACCGGAGTAGAGAGGTCCATTTTGTTTATCATATCCAAGCCCTAGGGAGGAAACAGGCGATGCGAGAAAAATTGCAGGAGGTTTTTGCGCGCCACCACGGTTCACGGGACGCCCTGATTCCGGTACTCCAGGAGATCCAGGGCGTGTTCGGGTATCTGCCGCCCGAAGCGATGGATGCCGCCGCGAGGTTCTGCCGGATCTCACCGGTTGAAGTCTACGGGGTGGCAACCTTTTACGCGCAGTTCAAGTTCGATCCGGTGGGCAGGAATACGATCATGGTCTGTCAGGGGACCGCATGCCACGTTATGGGCGGCGCCCGCATCCTCGAGGAAGTGATGAATCAGCTCAAGGTGCAACCCTCCCAGACCACAGAGGACGGCCGATTCACCCTCGAGACTGTCGCCTGTATCGGAGCATGCGCCTTGGCGCCTGCGATGTTCGTCAACAAGGATACCCACGGTCGAATGAAACCTGAGAAAATAGCGGAGATTCTAAATGGAGCCGGCAATTAGATTACAACCGGGAAAGGGACGTCAGGTCCTCATCTGTCGGGGCACCGGATGCGAGTCCCAGAAAGCGAACCTCATATTCGCAAGCCTTGAAAAGGAGATGGACAAAGCGGGGTTGAACGGGTCAGTGGAACTAAAGTTCACCGGTTGCCACGGCCTTTGCCAGATGGGGCCGACCATTATGGTTATGCCCGCCGGCACGTTTTACTGCAACGTAACGCCCGATGATGTTTCCGAAATCGTGGAGATGGACCTGGTGAAGGGCGAGCGGGTCGAGCGGCTTCTGTTCCTCGATCCCAAGACCAAGGACCGCGTGCTCGATTACCGGGATATGAACTTTTTCAAGCCGCAGCGGCGGATCGTCCTGCGCAACTGCGGCTTCATAAACCCGGAGGCAATTGACGACTACCTTGCGGCAGGCGGGTACGAGGGGATCAAAAAAGCCCTCAAAATGACCCAGCAGGAAGTCATCGACGAGATGAAACGCTCCGGGCTGCGAGGCAGGGGCGGCGGTGGTTTCCCAACGGGAATGAAGTGGGAGTTTGCCAACCGCTCGGTTGCTGACCAGAAGTATATCATCTGCAACGCGGATGAAGGCGACCCGGGGGCATTCATGGACCGTGCAGTCCTCGAGGGTGATCCCCACAGCGTGCTTGAAGGTATGATGATCGGCGGGTACACAATCGGGGCGACGAAGGCCTACGTCTACGTACGGGCCGAATACCCCATGGCTTATGAGCGCACAGTGCTGGCTATCGATCAGGCGCGGGAGCGCGGTTTTCTGGGCAAGAACATCTTCGGTTCCAACTTTGACTTCGACATAAAGGTGAAGCTGGGGGCCGGGGCATTCGTGTGCGGCGAGGAAACCGCTCTTATGGGTTCGATCGAAGGCAAGCGCGGCATGCCAATGCCGAGACCGCCCTTCCCGGCCGTCAAAGGCCTTTTTGGAAAGCCCACAAACATAAATAACGTTGAAACTTTTGCAAACATCCCTGTCATTCTGACCAGGGGGGGCGACTGGTTTGCAGAGGTTGGAACGGAGAAGAGCAAAGGAACCAAGGTGTTCGCCCTCGCCGGGAAAATTACCAACAGCGGCCTCGTCGAAATCCCGATGGGCACCCCTCTTCGCACAATCGTAGAAGATATCGGAGGCGGCATCCCGAACAAGCGCAAGTTCAAAGCCGCCCAGACCGGTGGGCCGTCCGGGGGCTGTCTCCCCTTTAACCATTATGACGTCCCGATGGACTATGAAAACCTCACCGCACTTGGCGCCATCATGGGCTCAGGCAGGCTCATTATAACCGATGAGAACACCTGCATGGTGGACATGGCCAAGTTCTTCCTCACTTTCACCCAGAAAGAGTCGTGCGGAAAATGCGTTCCCTGCCGCCTCGGGACCAAGAATATGCTGGAGATCCTGACTGACATCGCCAATGGCAAGGGGACGATGGCGCAGCTCGCTCAATTGACCGAACTGGCTGAAGATGTGAAGGCGGGATCTCTTTGCGGTCTTGGACAGACGGCCCCGAATCCGGCTCTCTCGACAGTAAGGCATTTCCGTGAGGAGTACGAGGCACATATCCTGAGGCACGAATGTCCGGCAAGGGTCTGCGTGCGGCTGCTCAAGTTCGAGGTAAACGCGGACAAATGCACGAAGTGCGGCACCTGCTACAAAGCTTGCCCGGCTGAAGCCATAACCTGGAGGAAAAAGGAAGTCGCTACGATAGACAAGGAAAAGTGCATAGCCTGCCGTTCCTGTATCCTGGCGTGCCGTTTTCATGCAATTGACTGATTCCAGGCGATGATAATGGAGACTATCCAACGAATCGTCGCAGCTGTAAAGAACAAAGGAGATCAGATTAATGAATAATGATATCATTAGCTTAACTGTAAACGGGAAGGATTTTCGAGAGAAAAAAATCCAGGGAAAGAAGGGGCAGACGGTGCTCGAAGTCTTCAGGGATAACGGCATACCTGTACCGACTCTGTGCCACCATCCCAAGATGCCTCCTTATGGCGGATGCCGTTTGTGCATAGTGGAGATTGAAAACATGCGCGGACTGCCTCCCTCCTGCACCACGCCGGCCACCGATGGCATGGTCATAAGCACCCACACCGAGCGGTTGGCTCGCGTACGGAAAACGGTGCTGGAGCTCCTGGTCGCCTACGGGGATCATAACTGCCTGTTCTGTGAAATGAACGGCAACTGCGAGTTGCAGAACCTGGTCTATGAGCACGGTGTCAATACGATCCGCTTCAAGACCGACTTTGTCCCCAGGCCCAAAGACGAATCCAACCCGATGATTATCCGGGACCAAAACAAATGCGTGCTTTGCGGGCGCTGTGTGAGGGCCTGCCAAAACGTACAGGTCAATGGCGTAATCGATGTGGCCGCTCGTGGTTCCAACTCCTTTATAACCACTTTCAACAATACCCCCTTGATGGATTCAAACTGCGTCTCCTGCGGCGAATGTGTTCAGTCATGTCCCGTGGGGGCCCTCACCGAGAAAAAAGCCAACGGATTGGGCAGGGCCTGGGAAACCGAAAAGGTGCGGACCACCTGTACTTACTGCGGTGTGGGATGCCAGCAGTGGCTGCATGTCAAAGACGGCAGGATCACCAAGGTGACGGGAGTCGAAGACGGCGCTCCCAACAAGGGCCGGCTGTGCGTGAAGGGAAGGTTCGGCTACGAGTTCATCTATTCGGAAGATAGGCTGAAGACTCCTATTATCAAGGAAAACGGCGGTTTCCGGGAAGCTTCCTGGGATGAGGCCCTGGACCTGGTGGCCTCGAAGTTCAAGGAAATCATCGCAAAACACGGGCCCGACGCAGTTGCGGGAACGAGCTCGTCCCGGAGCATCAACGAAGATTCCTATCAGATGCAAAAGCTCTTCAGAACAGCCTTCGGCACAAACAACATAGACAACTGCGCACGTGTCTGCCATGCGCCGACCGTGGCCGGCCTGGCGAAATCCTTCGGTTCCGGAGCCATGACGAACTCGTTTTCGGACTTCGCCAAAGCAAAGATGATCCTGGTCATCGGCTGCAACGCAACCGAAGCCCATCCGGTTGCGGGGACATACTTGAAGAACGCGGTCGCCAACGGGGCCGAGATGATCGTTGCGGATCCGCGTCGCATAGAGCTCGCCGACCTCGCTGCGCTTCACGTTCCGCTAAAAGTGGGAAGCGATATAGCCTTCCTCAACGCGATAATGAACGTTCTCATAAACGAGAACCTCTACGACAAGGAATACGTGGCCTCTTGCACGGACGGATTTGAAGCGCTCAAGGCCAAGGTGATGGAGTATCCGCCCGAGAAGGTCGCGGACATCGTCGGCGTGAGCGCCGAAATGATTCGCGACGTGGCTCGTCGCATGGCTTCCGTAAAACCCGCACTCCTGGTCTATACCCTGGGCATTACGGAGCACACCTGCGGTATGAACAACGTGATGTCCTGCGCCAACGTGCAGATGCTCCTCGGCAATGTGGGATTTGAGGGCGGCGGCGTCAACCCGATAAGAGGGCAGAACAATGTCCAGGGCGCCTGCGACATGGGCGCTTTGCCGAATCTTTTCCCAGGCTACCAGAGAGTTGACGACCCCAAGGCCCAGGAGAAGTTCAAGGCGGCATGGAAGGTCAAGAGCCTGCCCGACAAGCCGGGAATCATGCTGCCGGAAATGCTCGAGGGGTGCGCCACCGGGAAGATCAAGGCTTTTTACATTTTCGGAGAGAACCTGGCAAATACCGAGCCGGATATCAAACATGTCGAACACTGCCTGGAATCAGCCGAGTTCCTGGTGTGCCAGGACAACTTCCCGACCGAAACCACGCGATTTGCGGACGTAATTTTTCCGGCCGCCGCGTGGAGTGAAGACAACGGAACGTTCGCGAGCAGCGAAAGGCGCGTGAGCAGGGTGCGCACCGTGAGCAAGGCGCCCGGGATAGCCAAGCCGAACTGGTGGATCTTCAGGGAGTTGGCGCGGCGTTTTGGTCAGGTGTGGGAATCGGACAGCGGCAAGGACTTGTGGGATAACGAGATATCGGTTTTATCGCCTCCATTTGCCGGCATCAAGTATTCGCGCATCGAAGAGGACGGTCTGCAGTGGCCGTGTCCCACCGAGACCCATCCCGGAACGCCGATCATGCACAAGGACGGCAAATTCACCTGCGGCCGCGGACAGTTCCAGGCCATAGACTGGACGCCGCCCGCGGAAGTCCCGGACAAGGAATACCCGTTCGTGTTGTGCACCGGACGGAGGCTCTATCATTATCACACCCGGACTCAGACCGGACGCTGTGAAGGGTTGAACGTCCTTTTGGGTGAGGAGACCGTGGATATGTCGCCTCAGGACGCCAAGAAGCTCAACATTGAACATGGGGAGTTCGTCCGTGTGCGCTCGCGGCGGGGAGAGGTGAAAGTCAAGGCGAAAGTGACCGACAAGATGCAGGAGGGCAATGTATGGATGGCCTTCCATTTCCGTGAAGGTTGCGCCAACTGGCTTACAAACCCCGTTTTCGATCTCGTCACCAAGACCGCTGAATACAAGGCGTGCGCGGTGCAGGTCGAAAAGATCGTGTAGAATTTCGAGAATGCTGATTTGCCGGGCGGGTTGGATACTTCCGAATGGAAGACGTCCGACCTGTCCGGTCCCGGCAACGCCCCGCAATGGAGTCGTGAGGGTGGTTCCAAGTGTGGCCGGCGGTATTCCGAGCTTTGTCAAACTCAATGGTATTGTGTTTATCCATTGAAAGTATCGATTCTAAAAATAGGTAATCCAACCATATAGCACATAGTTACCCTCGCCTGGCATCAAATATGGGTCAGCCGTGCTGATCGATCAGTTTCATCAGATCGTGGCTCGACTTGGACTTGCCCACCGGTTCGTAATAAAGCACCGAGCGGTTTGACACCGAGCAAATCGCACTGCCTCCTAATGCCTATGGCCTGATGCCCACGGTCGATGAGCTTGTGCTTGTCGGGTGGCTATTCTTCGCCGGAGTTGTGGCTGAAAATTTCAGTTCCGCTTTTCAGGATCTGCTGTTTCCTGCGGGTAATTTGGTGCGGATGGCCCCCGTGTCCGCTTGAAAGCTCGTTGAGGGCCAATATAATCGGATCATTTATCCCTGTAGCTTTTGGAGGATTTTACGTGTTGGCACAGGTGCCGGATGATGCCTCGCTATATTGTTTGTCATGACGTCGGTACTATATTCATGTCGATATGAATGTGTTTTCTTAGGATTGTTTTTCGGGATGCCCCGTTGGCCGACACTTGCGGGGGGGGGGCGGGGGAATCATTCCCCCGCTCTTTGGTGCCCTGAGAGGCATCAACTTGAACGCAGCTCAGTATGAGCAGCCGAACATGAAAATTGGCAAAACCGCATGGTTCACGGCTCCTGAAGACTCGCAAGTCAATACTAACGTATTAATTGGAGGAGCGCTATGAAAGGGAAGTTCATCTCAGCCGCAGTTGCCGCGATCTTCTGCGTGACCCTTGCCGTGAGCGCGGCGGCCGAAGAGATCAACGCCTACATGGGTACCTCTCCGGAGAATAACGCCAGGATCGTCAACTTCATCAAGGAAAAGACGGGCATCACAGTCAACCAGAGCTTCGAGTCCTTCGGGGAAATCGAGGCAAGGGTGAAAGCGGAAGCTCCCAATTTCGGCGCCGACATGATCATCGGCTGCGGTTCCTCCACCGGATTCATGGCCAAGAAGAACGGATGGGCCGTGCCCTACCCCTCACCTGCCTGGAGGGGTGTGCCGAAGGTATTCCTCGACCCTCAGGGCAACTGGTATAACATCGGGAATTTCTCCTTCGTCCTGGTCGGCAACAAGGATCGTCTGGCCAGGGCCGGTCTCACCATGCCCAAGAGCTGGCAGGATCTTCTGGACCCGAAATGGAAGGGTGAAATCGTCATGCCCTCGCCGCTGAGTTCGGGGACGGCCAACATGATACGGTTTTCTTTCCTGGCCCTCTACGGGGACGATAAGGGATGGAAATTCCTCGAGGCCCTGGACAAGAACATCCACCACTACACCCGCAGCGGCAACGCTCCGACCGACCTCGTCGGCAAGGGCGAATTCATCCTCGGGATCACCTCCGATGAGAACGTGAAGAAACGTATCGACGACGGTTATCCGCTGCTCTGGTCGATTCCCATCGAGGGGACCGGGTATGACGGGACTTTCGTTCTGATCCTCAAGGGAACGGAGAAACTCGAAGCCTGCAAACAGATCGTCGATCTGCTGGGCTCTCCCGAGTTCAGTGTGATCATGGCCGAAATCGGGTACATGACCCCACGGCCGGCCGAGAACAAGCTCTACGCGAAGACACAGCCCAATTACATCACTTACGGAATGACACTGCCCCATTATATCAAGCTGGACCTGGGCAAGGCTGCGGAGGACAAACAGAAAAACAACGGCATCTGGAAGGCGAAGCTGAGAAGCACATTCGAATGATGCCCTCCGATCACATGGGCCTCACCGAAAAGAGAAAGGCGGGGAGTCTGACAGCATGACATGCCCTGCTGATTGCCGTCGGCACCTGCTTCCAGGCAGGTACGAAATGCCCTTGACGTCGCGCATGACGGGTGCTATCCAAAAAGTAACAAAAATCGACTTCTTATCACGTTTCGCCTCTTCTTACCCTGCAATGAACTATATGAAGCTTTACGGCTATGCGTTGCATGTCGAGGTAACGGGGACTAAAGAAGGGAAGCGTCTGCGGTATTTGCTGCTCCACACTCATCCCGCTTCGGACGGATCGGTTGCGGGCTGGGAGAACCTGCGGGCCTACACACCCGCTACGTGGGGATTCCTATGGGTATTGGGACCCTGCTCATCGCTCAAGGGAGAGTAAAGACGACTGGAGTCGTCATGCCCGGGTTTGCCTTCGATCCGGAGGAGATCTTCCGGGAACTGGAAAAGCGACAGATCCTCATAAATATTCAAGTGAAAAGCGCCGGCTCCTGATCGTCATCCATGAGCAGCCGTCGAGCTGCGGACTGAAACCTCTTGCTGCCCCTCCATACGCTACTTCCCGTGTTCGCATTTCTCCCTTTCCCATGAGGGATCGAAAGGCTAATCGCTCAAGTCCCAAACGATGATTTTTACCGCCCCGAAGAGAAATCGCTCGGGAACAGAGCATGAAAGGGGGTGACACGGCGAAGTCCATTGATGCTGGAGAGCTGCAATCGAATACCCCATTTTTTAGGAGGAGCGTTATGAAAGGAAAGTTCATCTCAGTAGCTGTTGCCGCGATCTTCTGCGTGGCCCTTGTCGGGAGCGTGGCGGCCGAAGAGATCAACGCCTACATGGGTACCTCTCCGGACAATAACGCCAAGATCGTCCAATTCATCAAAGCCAAGACCGGCATTACCGTCAACCAGAGCTTCCAGTCTTTTGGCGAAATCGAAGCCAGGGTGAAGGCCGAAGCCCCGAATTTCAATGCGGACATGATAATCGGCTGTGGATCATCCACCGGTTTCATGGCCAAGAAGAACGGCTGGGCCGTGCCTTACGTCTCCCCGGCCTGGAATGGGGTTCCCGATGTGTTCCTCGACCCGCAGGGCAACTGGTATAACATCGGCAATTTCTCCTTCGTCCTGGTCAGCAACAAGGATCGTCTGGCCAGGGCCGGTCTCACCATGCCCAAGAGCTGGAAGGATCTTCTGGACCCGAAATGGAAGGGTGAAATCGTCATGCCCTCGCCGCTGAGTTCGGGGACGGCCAACATGATGCGGTTCTCCTTCCTGGCCCTCTACGGGGACGCTGAAGGATGGAAATTCCTGGAAGCCCTGGACAAGAATATCCACCACTACACCCGCAGCGGCAACGCTCCGACCGACCTCGTCGGCAGGGGCGAATTCATTCTCGGGATCACCTCCGATGAGAACGTGAAGAAACGTGTCGACGACGGCTATCCGCTGGTCTGGTCGATTCCCATTGAGGGGACCGGGTATGACGGCACTTTTGTCCTGATCCTCAAGGGAACGAAGAAGCTCGAAACCTGCAAGAAAATCATCGATCTGCTGGGCACCCCCGAGTTCAGCGCAGTCATGGCCGAAATCGGGTACATGACCCCCCGGCCTGCTGAAAACAAGCTCTACGGCAAGACACTGCCCAAGTACATCAAGCTGGACCTCGACAAAGCTGCCGACGACAAACCGAAAAACAATGACATCTGGAAGGCAAAGCTGCGAAGCACATTCGAATGATGCCGTCCGATCGCGGACTGCAGCGTGAGGAAGCACATGGCACCGGCGGAATTATCCTTGAAATTGAAGGCAGGCAGCGGCAACAGGGTAAAGGACTTCCTGAACGCGAACCTGGTCAATATCCTGGCCGCTCTTCTGTTTTTCCTGCTTGCCTTGTTCCTCCTCTATCCGATCATCGCCGTTTTGGTCAAAAGTATCCGGGGACCGTCGGGGTTCACCCTGGAATACTACCGGACCTTCTTCGCGAAGAACTATTACTACCGTTCGTTGTTCAACACCCTGCTGCTCGGGGCGATCAATACCGTCGTATGTCTCGTCATCGGGTTCTGCCTGGCCTACATGACGACCCGCGGACCGTATCCGCTGCGCAAGCCTCTGAAGGTCATCTCGCTGGTGCCGCTGATCGCCCCCCCGTACCTGTTCGCCCTTTCGCTCATCATCCTTTTCGGCCGTAACGGTCTCGTCACCCGGATGTTCGACCTCCACTGGCAACTCTACGGCTTCGCCGGTGTGGTTATCTCCCAGACCCTGGCTTTCATCCCTCTTGCCTACATGATGCTCGAGAACACCTTGATGTCGCTCAATCCCAATCTTGAGGAGAGCGCCTACGACATGGGGGCCTCCGAGGCGACGATCCTCAGGACGATCACCATCCCGCTCATGGCCCCGGGGCTCCTCAAGGCGGCCCTCCTGATTTTCGTCATGACCATTGCCGAATTCGGAAATGCCGCGATACTCGCCGGTCGGACCCCCTTCCTCGCGCCGGACACCTACACGATGATCACGGGGGAGTCCGATTTCAACATGGGGAGCGTGCTTTCGGTCGTGCTCATCGCCCCCTGCATAATCATTTTCTTCGTTCACAACTATCTGTTGGAGGGGAAGAAATTCACCACGATCGGCGGAAAGCCAGTCGCCTCCGAGCCGCGAAAGATAACCCCCGTCATCAAGGTCCCGCTCATTATCGTCACGACGGCGGCCACCGGAGCGATCTTGATATGTTTTGCAGTCGTTCTGGCCGCCTCCTTCTATAAGATCCTCGGCGTGACCGACAAGTTCATCCTGGCCAATTATCTCGATTTCACCTCCAACCAGGCGATAGCCAACAGCATCCGGGTGAGCTTCATCGCCGCCGCCATCGGCGCGGTCATCGGCGTCCTTCTCGCCTACGTCATCGTACGGGGGAAATTCTTCGGCCGCAGTTTCATTGAAATGGCCTCGCTCTCCGGGTTCGCCCTGCCCGGGACGGTCCTCGGCATCGGTTATCTGCTGGCTTTCAGCGCCGAACCGCTCAAGCTCACCGGGGGCATCATGATCCTCGCGCTCAACTGCGTCTTCCGGTTTCTCGCCGTAGGCGTGGAAGCGGGGATCAGCAAGCTCCATCAGATCAATATCGAGATTGAAGAGGCTTCCGCTGATCTTGGCGCCAGTTTCCTCACGACTTTTTACAGGATCGTGCTTCCGATCATGTTTCCTGCCTTCATCGCCGGTTTCATCTACACTTTCATGACGGCGATCGTCTCGCTGAGCGCCGTTGTCTTTCTGGTCAGCCCGGGATTCCAACTGGCGGCTGTGAAAATCTTCGATGCCGCGGTCTATGGAGAGATCGGCATCGCGTCAGCCACCACCATCAAACTGATTCTGATCGTCATGCTTTGTCTGGCTGTGCTCAATTACGTCACGAAGAAAACCCGGCTTGGGAGCGGACTGAAACAACCTGTGGCATGATCTGGAAAGGCGGGGCTGATCGATGAGCGGAGAAGCAGTCGCGAGACCGATGCTGATTCTAAAGGATGTCCACAAGTTCTATGGCGCCAACGAGGTCCTCAAGGGAATTTCGCTGGACGTGAAAGAGGGGGAACTGGTTACCTTCGTTGGGCCCAGCGGTTGCGGCAAGACTACGCTCCTGCGTTTGATCGGCGGTTTCACCGAAATCAGTGCGGGAGATATTATCCTCGACGGCAAGCGGATCAACGATCTTCCCCCCAACCTCAGGGACACGCGGATCTGCTTCCAGAATTATGCCCTCGTCCCGCATATGACCGTTGCGGAAAATATCGGGTACGGCTTGAGAATCAACGGATGGCCGAAGGGCAAGATCAGGGCGCGGGTAAATGATCTGCTCGAAATGGTCGAGTTGCAGGCGTTTGGGGACAGGATGATCGACAGGCTTTCCGGAGGGCAGCAGCAGCGCGTGGCCTTTGCACGGGCGATCAGCCTCGAGCCCAAGGTGCTCCTGCTCGATGAGCCTCTTTCAAACCTCGACGCAAACCTGCGCCTGATCATGCGCGAAGAGATCCGAAAGCTTCAAAGGCGGCTGAACATCACGACTGTTTTCGTGACGCACGACCAGTTCGAGGCAATGGCGATTTCCGACCGCTTGGTGGTCATGAGGGACGGCCTGATCGAGCAGGTCGGAAGCCCGATCGAAATTTACGAGCGGCCGGCAAACCGGTTCATCGCGTCTTTCGTCGGTTATGTCAATTTTATCGACGGCAGGATCAGCTTGATCGACGAGGCGACGCGCAACACCTTCGTCGAGACGGAGTACGGCCGCTTCGAGATCGCCTTGGAACAGGCCGATATCGCGGCAGGCGACGAGGTGCTCATAGTTGTCCGTCCGGAAGCCGTCACACTCTCGCTTGACGTCGGCATCAAACGGCCAAACGTTGTCTGCGGCACGCTCAAGTCTTACATGTATGCGGGGTCCCTGGCCAAGTGCACCGTGGAGATCGGGACGATGAAGATGATAATCGATCAGTACAACCCCAGTGAGGCACACCATTTCAAGCAGGCCGAACAGGTGGCGGTGGAGATCCCACACCGGGTCCATCTGTTGAAAAAGAAAAAACAAGCTTGAAAACTGCGCTTTTCCGAGAACCTCGCCGCAAAGACCCCCGGAAGAAGAGAGCCGAAGGCGGGCATACCGTCAAGGAGTACCTGAGCAAATTTAACCTCAGTCTTTGCCTGACTTGCGGAACATGCACCGCCGGATGCCCGGTCTCGGGAACGCCTGGAATGGAAGGATGGGATACGCGCAAGACCTTGCGGATGCTCGCCTACGGCATGGTTGACGAGCTCGTCGAATCCAAATTCCCGTGGCTGTGTACCGGGTGCGGAAGATGCTTCCGTGCCTGCTTGATGGGCATTGATATCGTGGGCATCATGGGACACATGAAGCACCTGCGCCCCCGCGACAAGGTCCCGGGAATCCTCCACAAGGGAGTCGAAAACGTTCTGGCCGCGGGAAACAACATGGCCATCCCACGGGAGGACTATTTCTTCCTTATGTCGGATCTAAGACGTGAACTTGCTGAAGAGGAATGCCCCGGTGTTCCGATCGACAAAAACAACGCGGAGATCTTCTTTCTTCCGAACTCGAAGGAAGTCTTTTCCGACAACGAAGATATGAAATGGTGGTGGAAGATCTTCTACGCCGCGCGTGAGAACTGGACGATCCCTTCGGAAAAGGCTATTTCGACGAGCCGCGCTGGATCATAGATCAATTCGTGGAAATGATGCCGAGCCGCATGAACAATTTCTGCTGCGGCGCGGGCGGCGGCAACTGGCCGATGCCTTATGAGAAAGAATCGGCCTACCATGCCCGCCACAAATAGCGGCAGATAAAGGAAAGCGGCGCCAATGTCGTTGTAGTGGGATGTTCCAACTGCTGCGGCCAGATGATGAAGCGTATCCCCAAATACTATCCGGATTGCGATTATGGGGTGAAATACATCTGGCAGCTTGTTGCCGAGAGCCTGGTAATCGAGCCGTGGAGCGATGAAGAAATCGCTCACGCCACCGGGGAGGTCAAGGCGCAGTGGGACAGGCTGGGCGTCGAGATGGACGAAGAGGAATAAATCATGGCCAAGACCTTTGTCCCGAAGATCCTTGCATTCCTGTGCAATTGGTGTTCCTACGCCGGGGCCGACCTTGCCGGAGTATCGCGGTTTCAATATCCGCCCTCGGTCCGTGTCCTGAGGATCATGTGCTCCGGCCGGGTGGATACGCGCTTCATTGTTGAAGAGCGCCAAAGCGGTTTCGATGCCGTGTTCGTTTTCGGGTAGCCACATCGGGGACTGTCACTACATAGGCGGCAACCTGCACACTGTAAAACGCATGGAACTTGTGCGCACTGCGCTGGTGATCGGCGGGGGTGTTGCCGGAATGGTTGCCGCAAGGAGTCTTGCCGACCTGGGCTATCCCGTGCATCTGGTTGAACGGGATGCGAAGCTCGGCGGAAAGGCGCGCCGCTTGTCAAAAACCTGGCGCGGCGAGGACATCCGGGAGTTCCAGCCGGAGGACCATCTGTTCGGCCATGATCCCCGGGTGATGACGCACCAGCAGTTGGACGAACGTCTTGCAGGCTGCGATCCGGCTTTGCGAGACATCCAATCCGCCGTCTTCATCCAGTGTGTCGGGTCGCGCGAACCGGAGCGGCCCTCCTGCAGTCGCGTCCGCTGTACCCATACGGTTGAAAGCGCACTGGAGCTTAAGCATATCAATCCAGCCATGGACGTATACGTGCTCTACCGCGATTTGCGGACCTGCGGCGAACGCGAACTGCTCTGTCACCAAGCAAAGCTGAAATCTGCGTACGTAAAATAAAAAGGAGTTGACGAATGATCGTTAACTCCTTGCATTTACAAAAGCTGGCGAAGGGAGTTGAACCCCCAACCTGCTGATTACAAATCAGCTGCTCTGCCATTGAGCTACGCCAGCGAAATTCTCGGAATGCCTTGTACCATAAGGGTTTACAGAAGTCAACGGGCTGTCAATTCTTGTCAGTTTTGAGCAAAAGTGTACGGGTAATCCGTACACTAAAATCGCAAAATCCGTACACTTTCCGTACACCAACTTTCACCATTTGTTCACTCCAAATCGACCGGCCCGAACTGCACTTCGGCGATCTCGGCCAGGTGGTTATCGGTCAAATGCGTGTAAATCATCGTTGCATTGATGTGCGCATGGCCCATGAGGTCCATTAACTCTTTGAGTGAGCGCCCTTCAGTGGCCTTGATACTTGCGAAAGTATGCCTCAAATGGTGCAAATGCAGGTGGCCCAAACCCGCTTTGACAAGCGCCTTCTTAATGTAGTGAGAAATCGTATCGGGGTGACTCCACTTGGAAAAAACCCGTTCCCCCGGCAAATCCCAACAGGAGAGCAGTACCGCCTTAAACATGGCGTTGATCGGGAACCATTGCTCCCTGTTGCCCTTGGCAATGACTCTGTACCGTCCCTCTTCAAGTAGTACATCGCTTTTTTTGAGCGCAACCAGTTCCGATCGGCGCCGTCCGGTTGCAAGATAGGCAACCACCATGCGACGCAAGTGGACATTATCAACACTTGCGATAAAGGCTGCAATCTCGGCCTTGTCGATAAAAAGGGGAGGGCGAGCCGGTATTCTTAACTGCTTTGCCCCCAAGATCGGGTTTGTCGCGACAAACCCCCACTCGACCGCCTTTCCCATTACTACGCGGGCGTGTCTGATATAGTTGTTCACCGAAGACTTTGAGAGGTCCTTGTTCTTCGATGCGATCAAAGCGATATGCCGCAGGTTAAGCTGATCGAGTCGTGTGTTGATGCCGGCAACCTCGATCAGCTTGTCGATGGCGAGTCGATTTGCGCGAAAGGTGGATCGCGGAATCACCCCGGAGAGTAGCCGTTCGTGTTCCTTTTTGAGTTCGCCAAGAGTCGTTTTACACCTTGAGGATATATCCGCGAGTTTCCCGGCAAGATACTGCCTCTTCAGCTCATTGTATATCTGACGACATTTCGCTTCGTTCTTGGACACTTCCGCGCCAAACGATTTGCGTTTGCCGTCGATCTCGTAGCTGTAATATGTAATTCCCTGCTTGACTCTTTTGCAAAATCGAAGTGCCATGATGGATTTCATACACGCATCTCTCGCAGGAGAGCAAGAGCTTTTTGTCTGGTCTGCCCGAAATATGCGTCTATGGATTCCCTGTCAACCCGCCATTGGCCTGAGTCGGCAACCTCTCCCGAAAAGTATCCGGCATTGATGTACTTTTTCATCGTATTCCGAGAGAGGCGTGCGTACAAACACGCCTCTCTCATGGTTAGCCACTTGAGGGCGGAAAAGTTCTCTGCGTCCACCGTCATACTCCTGCAATGCCTGAAGCATTTGCTGTGGATTCCATTTCCTGCTTGACGCGTTCCTTCATGACAGCGAAAGACTCTTCGAGTTCCTTTGACCAGGCTCTCGCCTTCTTAAATTCTTCTTCGTAATAATCCGCGTCCACGTAGACCTCGCCATCGGCTATCAGGTAGGATTTCCCGGCATTTTTTGCGAGCTGTATTGCCCGAAGCTGTTCAAATCCCATCGTCATGTAAATGGTGCCGGTTTCCGCGCAATAATAAACTACCTGCCGAGGATCCGGCACATCCCGGCCACCGTCTTCGAAGAGCATGATTTTCAGCATCTTGCGACACGTTTTGTCGTACTCAGTCATCCTCACTCCTTGACATGGTGAATCATTTGTGCAAAAAGCACTTTTATGGTGCTCCGGGGTTGTCTCGGGACGTCATGCCTCCCCAAAAGGCCCAAAACCTGTGATTGGATTGGGCCTTTTTCTGTTGACCCCGTGAATATTTTCGGCATAATGAGACCTGTTCCTCCATTTCTGTCACCTGCGTTAGTTGGGGGAAGAGGCGACTACTCCTGGGTCGCCTCTTTCTTTTTTACGCCGGTTGTGCTTTCCAGCCTTCCCAATCCGTTTTGTGGCTAACCCAGTCCAGGCACGTCATGTAGTGTTCGCAGTTGCTTTCGGCTCCGGCACAACGGTTGCCCTCGGGGGCCTTTGTGAGCACGCACCCATTTATAAACAGCTTACCGTTTTTTGAGCGCACGGCTCGTCTCGCCATGGCCTTCTTGACCCTGTTGCTGAAATCTCTTTCCGGGAAAAACACGTTCTCGCGTCGCAGATCGAGTGGGTTCCCATTCCGGAATCCGACCATGCGGCTATTGTGGTCGTATGCGAAGAGAAGTTTCCAAAGACTCGTTGCGCTCCTGCTTTTCCGCCCGGGCTTCTTCGGATCTTCCAGATAGGCGACGGGAACCGAACGGCCATGTGAGTTCGAAAGCCTCCAGACCGAATTTTTTGGTATGCCGTTGTAGTCGGCCTTGTCGATCAGGATTGTCGCGCCGCCGCTAATAGTCCACTCGATGTAATCAGTTGCCATTGCCACGCTCCATCCTTCTACCGTACTCGGCTATCAGCGATGCGTCGCACCGTCCGTCAAGGATCGTCTCCTTGCCCTTCGAGCCGGGGTATTTGTAGTCGATGCCAGGGAAGATCCGCGAGGCAATCAGGTAGCTCTGGTCTTTTGTGGCCGTTGGGTTTCCCTTTTCACCCTTGATCCCGAAAGTTTTCTGCCACTCCTTTGGGGGCACTTCGACAAACGGGATGAGCGCCGCGGCAAATATTGCGCGGAAAAGGTAGAGATATCCTCCCCTCTTGAAATTCGCGTTGCCTCCCAACGGCATGGGCTGCATTTTCTCGATGTAAACCTTGTCCGGCCTATCTGCCAGAACCAGACTCCAGAGTGCCGGTATATCAACCTCGTGGCGCGTGGAGGAAAGTTTCACCGTTGGCATGTCGGATACTTGAAGGCACCCATCCGATGTGTCGAGGATCGCCAGGGCGCCGGCGTCCATCGGGTCTATGCCGCAGATACGCATTTGAACGCTCCCATGAGTTGAGGCATGATTGAAGATAGGGGGATAATGGGGCTGTTGTCTTCTTCGGCTGCAGCCGGGGGAGGAAGTTTTTTCCTCTCCGGTTGGGGCAGGTCGAGTGTTCCCTTGTGGTCCTTTCCCTCGATTCTGAGCATGTTCGTATATGAACCGTCTTTGCCGATAAGCACCCACCGGCCGGTCCAGGGGATGCTGGTTGGTGCGTTTTGCTCGATCCTTCCGATGTGCCGTTCCGGCTCCGGTTCCCGGGACAAGGCCCGGTACATTTTGACGAACTCCGCCCTCCTGAACGGGTCGTCTTTTTCCAGCCAGGTATCGCAGATGTTTATCCACCCGCCGAAGTGTTCGATGATCGCGGAGATCCGACCATCGCAGAACATGACCGATGAGTATCCACCGGGATAGCGCACGGCGTCGCGGAATGTTGTCCAGGCAAGGTATGCCTTTTCTTCGAGGGGGCCTTCGATAAGTTCAATGAGTTCTGCCGGTTTCGGAAAAAACCGGGACACCATGACCGACTTTTCGAGAGCGGCCACCACTTGATGCGCCGGATAGGATTCGAGCGCCCTCATGTAGATCGCCGCGAAAGCCTGGGAGAATGTCTTATTGTGTAGTTCGCAGATGGCAAGGAAAGCCTCGCCAATGCGTTTTTTGTCTTCTTCATTCCATAGGGATGTCATTGTCTTGTTCTCCCCATAAACTTTGAAGCGTCTTCATATTTTGCGCTGTTACCGATGAGACTTGAGGCACGCCGTTTTTACCGGACGCAGGCCCGATCCTGCCCTCATAGCGTTCGATCTCTGCGGGCGAGGCCCTGAGCATGATCGCGTACAGGTATTCCTCACGTTTCCCGTTTTCGTGGTAGCCTTTCTCCAAATACTTGTCGATCCCGTACAGGACTCTATCCGGATCGAGCTTGTCCCACCGCCGCAATTCGGCCGAGATAATCTTCTCGGAGATTTTGCCGCTTTTTCTGGTGTCGCGAATGCAGTCCCATACCTGGAGTATCCGGATCTGCTGATCTTCCGTATAGCGGCTCAGAAGATCATTCATTGTCTTTTGCGGTCTTGGTGGCGGAGGCGGTGGGGGTGGCGGCAAAGGATCTGCCGTTATCGGTTCCGAAGCGATAACGGGCGAGTGAAGTGGTTCGCTTGTTTCGATGGACTGCGGATCAGTTATTCCGACCGGCCATTTGCTTTGACCGTAATCGGAACGTTTGGGAATGCCGTATTTGACGCCAACGTCATCATAGAACGCATCGGCGACATATGAGGGATTTAGATTTTCATAGCATCGCCTCATCATTTTGATCCGGTTATCGTTGTGTTTGAAAATCCGGTTTGTTGTGTTGTACGGAACTGAGGGAACGTATATCTGCTCTGTTTCTTCGTCGTAGTAGGCGAATTTCATTTCCTGAAGTTTTTTCAAGGCCTCCGTGACCTGGGCTTCGGCAATCCCGCACTCCTTGGCTATCCGTGCCTTGTCAATCAGGTAAGCACCTGAAATATTTACGTGCTGGCTCGTTTGTATATGCAGAGCCACAAGTTTGTGCACCGCGTTTGGAATAGCCCTTAGTTCCCGATTCCAAATCGCGTCGTCTACCAGTCTCAGGAAACCCATGACAACCGCTTTGTCCTTTCCCCCACCCAAGTTTTTCCCTTTACACTGCGTTAATGATCTGGCACACTTAACAACAGTTTGGGTAAGGTTAAATTAACGTGGTGAATTATACAAGCGATTTATTGGAACCCTTTCATTTTGCAAGTTTTGCCAATAGGAGCGAGCTATGAGCGACAGATTCAGCCAGATGGACAGTTGCGCCATTGGTGAGCGGATTAAAGAGATTCGCAAAACGGCGAACATGAACAAGCAGGAGTTCGCTAAGGAACTCGGCATTTCTCCGGCCTACATCACGTATCTTGAATCCGGCATAAAGGGCGGTGAGCCCACCAACCCGAGCGACAAGATACTCGAGATAATCAGTCACAAATTCGGCGTGGGTTTCCAGTGGCTCAAGTTCGGTATTGGAACCATGCAATCGAGTTGCCGACAGCGCATCCTCGCGAAGTTATGGGTTGTGGAGGAACAAGATTTGAATGACCTCTACGAAGTAATCGACAAGTTCATACGTGAGAGGAAAGGGCAGGAGCCGGCCCCATCTTCCCACGTCAAACGATAGCCAAACTACGACCGTGTGAGTTCCTTTTTTACCTCTGCGGCAAGGGCATAGTAGTATTGCGCATACCGGTTTGCATCCACTGCGGCCTTGTTATCCGCCATCCACTTGTCAACTGCCGCGGGCGTGGTCAGCGCCCTTATGGTAGGCAGATCCCGTTCGTAAGCGCCGTAGTCAACCCGGAGCCGATCGTCCTCGGAGAGCTGCTGTCCGTTGCCGTTTTGCTGCTGCCGCTGCTGTGCGGGTTTGGTCTGCTGGCCGTTTGAGCCTGCTGCCGGTTGCTGCCTGTCGAACTCGGTTTCGAGTTCGGGATCATCGCCGGTGCTGACCAGAAATGTCTTGTAGAGCCAGTATTTCGTGGCTCCGGTAATGGCCTTGTAGACGCCCTTGTCGGCTTTGTCCTGGCCCCGGCCGAAACACGTGGTTTCTTCGCGTTCCCCGCTATCGGCGTCCATGAGCACATACTGAATCTTGACCTGCGTTATCGAGTTCGGGAGTTCGGTCGCATCGAGGACCGAGAAGGCGACGCCCACTCCGTACTTCGCCATAAGCGGCCTGATCGTGTCGGCCAGATCGGCCTCGGTCACATAGTCGTATTTGAAATGCTCATTGCGTCCGCGCTTCTGGACCCATCCGACCTCGCCGATGATGCCGGCGAGTTTTCCGGCGAGGGTCTTTGGCCGCACGAAGTCTTTATCCTGGGCAGGTGCTTTACCGTTGCCTTTTTTCTCGGCGGCGGGCTGCTGCTGTTCCGCTGCTGCGTTAGCCATTCTATTGTGCTCCATCTGTTTGAGGTACGAGGTCATGATGTGCTGCTACTCCGTTGCCGTTTGCGTGACCGTGGATCATCGTGGAGGGCACATGGATTGTTACCGGACGCGGGTTTCCTTTGAACTCCGCAACGGTTGCCTCGGAGCCGCATTGCGTGCAAACACACGGGGTGTCATCGCCGATCAAAACCGGGTTCATAACAAGAAGGGTCCCCCGGCAGAGAATGGTAACGGACACTTCGATTTTTGCTGTGAAACCTCTGTCGGCATTCCCGCACACGGGGCATTTCATGACGGGCACGCGTTCCACGGGCTTTTGCGAAGGTTTCCCCGGGGGTGCAATCGACCTTTCGTACCGTTCCCGGCCCAGGGGAGTAATCGTGAAGCGCGCGACCGGATCGCCGGATTCGGTGGATTCTCCCGTGAGATGCTTCGAGACGAGGCGCCGCGTTTCCAGGGAGTGAGCGGTTGTCATTGTCTGACAAACGCTTGTGTAAATCGCGGGCATGGTGTTGTCCCACGGTCCGTTGTTGTTGAGCCAACCGAGTATGCGCCGTTGTGCGCTTCCGAGTTGAATATCGCGCCCCTGCTTTTCCATCGCTAATCTCCTCATGCTGCCTGTTTCGCGTCGGCTTCCTTCTCATACTGGTACTGCGAACAAAACGGGGCTACGTCGCAAAAGGACTCGCACCGTGTTGCCCCGCCGGGCCGATGCTCCGCGTAGTAATGCTTGTCGCCATTGAGTTCGTTTTTGATATACGCCTCGGCTTCCGTGAGCGTCTTCAGGACCCGCACGGCCTTTACTCTCTTCGGGTGCCGAATCGCCCACGTCGGTGCTTTCCTCCACTGTTCTTCGGGGGTGCAGTGCGGGAGCCACTTATCATCCATTTCTTCGGCCTTTTGGTGCAGGAGCACGCGCTGCATGACAAAGGCTTCCTGTGCTTCATGCGTCCAGAGCTTTTGCTTGAACACCTTGGCGGGCGGGGGATAGTTGCCGCGTTCAAAGTAAGCCTTGCTCCAGTCGCGAAAGATTGCGACGATTTCGAGCGAGTCGACCGGGAAGCCCTGCTCGCGCCAGAGATAGGCGAGAATGTTCAACTGCTGTTCCCAATCGGGATGAGCGAAGTCCGCGGCCATGGTCTTGATGAACTTGTAGTCACGGATTGTCGGCTTGATTGTTTCGTATTCGCCGGTGAGGTAGTTTTTCTGCTCGGTGATGTAGCAATCCGACTGCCCCGAGATCCACCAACCGTTGACCTCGATGCCGATGCGTTCTTCGTGCATGGCGCCGGTATCGTCGGACCTCTCGAGGATCTTGTGACAGGTTTGCCCGAGAAGAGACCATATTCGATCGCTTGCGTCTTCTTCGATTTTGTCATCGTACCGCTTCCGGAGCTGGATGATGCGCGGGGGCTGAATGAGCTGAGTAACGGATATGTGCGCTTCGCCTCGGGAATACGGGTCACGCATGATCGCCGATACGATCTGCTGAGGAAGATTCTGTTTATTCGTCAGAATGCTCATGTTTTACCTCCCGCACTGATGCTATGTTTATTCCAGTAATTTGCATATTGTCCCAAAAGTGTTCCCATTCGTGGGTACAGGTTTGTGCTGGAGCCATTGCCTTTGCTTCTTCCTCATTGTGGGCGGCGACCGGAATCTCCTGCTGAAAGGAGATTGTGAAAGCAACCGTCACGTTGTAGAGCTTGAACGGACCTTCAGGCGCGCTCATTCAATTTCTCCTTCCCGTCTACGTCCGTAGCAAAATCACAGTCATAAAGACGCGCCTCAAAGAGGATCGCCAAAAACTGCGCCGTTGCGGTCCAGAACCAACCCATTGCAGCTAGAGCGGCAAGCATAATCAGGTCGTAAGTAAAGGCCACTGATCTTGGAACGGATCTTCCGCCACCCTGGGCACGCAATTTCAGGATCGCCTCCGGCTTCATTGTGAAAAGCAGAAGTCCGACAACAAACTGGACCCAAATGGAGAAGATCCAGATATTTTCGGCCCATACCGTATTTTCGCGTATAGCCAGGTACGCACAGACCGCAACGGCGCCATTTATCAGGACCCACTGGACCGAACGTGTGATTCTTCGTTTCAGAGATTGTTTTTCAGTCATTCCGACTCTCCGCCCCTTCCGCCTTGGTTATGGCTTCGCGCAAAACCTGCTCCACCGTGCGCCCGTTGTTATCCACGGTGTACTTGCCCACGTCCGTGTGTTCCACGTTCCAAAGAACGGCTTTGCAAGCTGCAAGCAGGTCGGGTGCGGCGGCAATCAGATGCGCGTTAGCCATTTGAGTTTTTTTAAAAGTGGTGCTGGTGGCTTCCAGAGGCCAGACGTCGGCTATTATCCACTCGGGGGACTCGACAAGAACGTTTGATTGCTGGCAAACCACTTCCCACGGTCCAGGAATAAAAGACATTCGCGCCTCCTATGCCGCCATGTCCATGCGGTCGAGCTTGAACTTGCGCCTGGGCAGATCCACGTTTGCATCTTCGATAATCTGCTTGACGCCTTCCATTTCGGATTTGATCTTCTGCCGGAAGTCGGGGAACTGGCGCAAACCGTCCGGAGTCACGTTTGTGAGGGCCTGCTTGGCCTTCTCCACGATCTCGTCGAGCTTGGGGTTGGCGAAAATGTTCCTGTCCTGAAAGGTGGCGAAAAAGTCTGTGAAGTTATTAACCAGAGAGTCCTTGAACTTCTTGGGCTTGCCGTCTTCTTCGACTCCGAGCTTGTCCACCATCTTGTCGACGAGGGCGGACACTTCCTCGTAGAGTGCGGCGACAGCAACGTCTTTGGCTTCATTCATGAGAGCTTCAAACTGCGCGAGTTCCCGTTTGTAGATTTCGGGGGCGAGCTGCTGGAGCTTGGCCGGCACGGTAATGTCGAGATAACGCCACGAAAGCGTGTAGAGCGGGATTATTTCCTCCGGATAGTCCCGTTCGTTCCAGAGGTTGCGCGGCTGCAGGTAGGACCGGGCCTCTTCCCGGGCCTGTGGGTAGTCGCGCGCGATTAGCGACACTTCCTCGAAAAACTGTTCCCGGCGCTCGGTCAGGTACTTGTCGATGCTCGAGATCGTGTCCTTGGCGACCAGAAGAAGGCCCGTTACCGGGAAAGGCAGTGCGATCATGCCGAGATATTTGCGGCATCGGGTGATGACCTTGCGGGGACCTGCGAGAAAATCCGGATCGACGAGATGCTTTCTGCCCTTGACCCACTCGGGATCGGCCAGAGGTTTGATTTCATCGTCGTTTAGCATCTTCGATGCCTGCCACGTTCCGGTCTGGAGCTGGATCAGGCTCGCTGCTTCGAATACGTTCACTGTCGGGTTTTGCGGTGACATTCGTTCTCCTTTCCGTGGAATAGTATGGGAAACGCATAACTCCTATCTTCACTTGGTAAACTCACCCAAAACAGACGGTAAATTCACCAAGTGAAGTGCGCGGGCAAAAAAATAGTTACTCCCCTGTGCGTAAGTACCCTCTCGCAGTGTCGTGAAGGCGGCACATGAGTTCGTCGTAATGCCTTCTGGACACCAAGACTTTGCCTTGTTCATATCCCTCGGACACTGCTACAATCCAACGTCCGGAGTTATATGCCTGCGTTGCGTCAATGCCGACCACCCTGAGCGTTGCCGCAAGTGTGGTTGCCTCTGATTTATCCAGATTTCTATCCGAAATTCCCATGCAACTACTCATCCTCCAGCGGACACCCTTCACACAGAATGCCGTCCATTTCTTGATCGGGGTCGATTCCGGCCTCCGCGCATAAAATGAATGCCGTGGTACTGCCGACTGCAAAAGCATCCCGGACGCAAGTCCATCGCGGAACTCCTGTGGTTGCGTATTTGGGCTTTGCATTGACGATTGCTCGACGCAGTAATTCGCGATCACTGGGTCTTGCTACTCCAGCGATACTTTCTTCGATGAGTTTTGTCACGCTATGCTCTCCGATCCAGCAAAGACTTCGGTCAACACTTTGCCTTCATCAAAATCGGGCGGGAGTTCCGGAAGTTCTTCCAGATCGTCCCCGTCTTCTTCCCCGGTTTCGCCTGCATCCTCAGACTCGGATTTCTTTGTCATCGGCGAGCGAAGATTCCAGTCCGGAATCTTGGGCATGTCCGAAATTTCCTTCGGTACGCGATTGAGATCAGCACCCGACTTCAGGATCATGTCAACGAGTTCGGATTTCTTGAGTGTCCCCAGGGGCTCGACCAGGACCATCTTGTGTTTGTCCTTCATCCATTTCGTAAACAATGGATCATTCATGAATCCGCACTCGTTGATGATCGCAAGGATTTCGGCCTTGGTCTTCTTCGCCAGGTACTCCTCGGTGATCCACCAATTGCCCACGTCCACTTTGATGTGATCGGCAAGGATACGGCGGTCCTCATCGGTGAAGGACTGGTGTATGAGGGGAAGCGCCTCGATGGTTGCGGTTATCATGTCGGCCAGATCCAGTTCGCTATACGGCTCCAGTAGATCCATTATGTCGAGGATTCGGCAATAGTCGAACAGGTGGGACTCCCTATCCGCGAAGAATTTCTTCCGGAGCCAATCCCGCGATGACATATTCGCGTGCAGGAGATTGTAGAGTGCGACTTTCATCCGTTCCTTGCGATCCAGAGTTTTGAGGACGCGCGGAATTTCTGTCTTGTAAAACGACTGCCGGAAATACTCGCCATGCCAATCGACGCGTGGTTTGGCGGATTCGGGTCCCGCCGGTTCGCCGTTTTTCTTCGAGGCATTTGCCTCGGCCCTCGCACCGGCTACGAGCCCATCGTAGCAACCCTTCGGACCGAGACAGACCCGGCATTGATGGTATGGGTCCACTGTGCAGTCGAGATTGAGTATGGAGGCATAGCTGTCACATGTAGTACAACGTTTGTGCGGAGCCTGGTAAGTCGGTATATAGGACGTGATTTCGGGCCGATCAAATGCAAAGGCAAAAGCATTTGTGTGCTTGATATTGAACTCGGAGTCTTGCCAGTTGCCTTTGAGCCAGGCACCCTGCTTTTTGATGAAGCACTGCGGATTGCCGCATTTGGCATCTTCGCTGCCGACGCCGAACAAGCTGAGCTGAGTCGCGGAGTTTTTGATGCAGCCCAGGCACTCGGCCGTGTCGAATTTTGCCAGATCGAGTTTGATTGCCGCCTTGTCGATGATATCGCGCAACTCCGAAACCATTATGGGTGCGCCTTCGGATTTGCGCAGGAATATTGCGGCCAGGAGTTGAAGAACTTTTTTCTTGTCCTGTATGCGAAGCATCTGCTCAAGGTGCCCGTAGACGATGATTCCGCGCTTCCATGCCTTGAGGCAGGCTTTGGGCAGACGCATGACCATGATGCGCTTGCGGACATATCTCTGGCTCGATCCGATCCGGTCTGAAAGAATCTCGATTGCGCCCGGACCATAGCGATCGGCAAAGGTCGCAAACGCCGCGGCTTCCTCTTCTTCGGAAACATTCTGCCGCTGGAGGTTTTCAACGATATTGGCAATGAATGCCTCGTCATCGCTCAGGTTCCGTACAATCGCGCGTATGGGCTGTTCCAGATCGAAGTTGGCAATCTCCGCCACGGCATCGTATCTGCTGTTTCCATAGGCGATTTCGTAGATGGCTTCTCCCTCGGGAGGAATCGGACGCACTATGATGGGCTGCAGGAGGCCCACCGAACGGATTGAGGACACAAGTCCGTCCTGTGCGGCCTTGTCGCGGGTTTTCCGCACGTTGTTTGTGGTCTTGCGGATTTGCTTGAGAGGAATGTCCATGAGGGCATCCTTCTTGGGTTTTGATTTCGCCACTGTTCGCTCCTTTGGCTTAGTTTATGGCGTAGTTTTCGCACCCCATGGCGGCCAGAGTGGAATCCCTTGCCATCGCCATGAACTCTTCGAAAGCTGTGATTACGGGAAGTTCGCCCTCGCTTTTCGCAATGGGCTGACAACCCATGATTTCGGCGTAGTCCTGTGCAAGCACTTTCCCGCCACTATGAATCAGTCCGGATGTGAGCATGTCGCCTTTGAGCAAAATGTCGCAGGCCAGTTCGAACCTCGGCCCCATGATCGGAGATATGCCGTGCTTATCGAGGATGGAAAGGATCTGCTTTTGCGCAGGTCCCGCTGTTTCCCGGATCCTTCTTTCGACTTTTTCGAGATCGAAGTTTTTCGGGACAGGTGATGCGATCAGTTCCGAGATAGTGTCACTCTCCTGTGCGGCGGGAA
>JAJFVB010000027.1 GCA_021372055.1 Desulfobacteraceae bacterium
GGTCAGCATTGCATAAACAGGCGCGGCGAGGACATCGTGAGAGAGTTCGTAGAGATTGCTGTCCACATCCTGTCTTACCGTGCGGCTTTCAATGAGATATGCGAGTATGGAATCGACGTCTTCTTCGAGCAGGGAGAACCCGAATTCGGATGCGTTTTTCAGTATCTCGGTCTTTGAACTGATCCTCTTCGTCCCCTCGATACCGACCATGGCTTTGAAGACCTGAAGAACAAAGTCGGGGTAAATATGCGATTTGATGATTTCCTCGAGCATTCGGGACAGGATGTTTTCGATGCGTCCCAGCTCGACATATGCGGTCATGGTGAGCGAGGGGCGCTGCTGCGATCCGGTAACCGCCATCCGGTAGAGCTTTTCGAGCACCACCTGGAGAATGGGAAGGTTCACATCCTCGCCTCCCGAAGTGAACCTGTCCACGAGTTCCCTGGTGAGTGCCTTTTCAACGGCAACGCCGAACTTCTCGCACGGTCCGTTAATCACGTCGTAGACCTGGTCGCGCGACATGCGCCGGACCCAGAACTTATTGGCGTAGATGTCGGGCAGAAACGATTCGAATTCGCTCAGGCGGGAAAAATGCTCAGCCCTGATGCAGATGATGACGCGAAGGTTCTTTTCGTTTTCGAGCCAGTTCGAAAGCTCTCCGGCCAGTTTCTCGCGAACGGCCGGAGGCTGGAAGAGGAACAGTTCCTCGAATTGATCGAAAATGAGGGCCAGCGGCTTGCTCTTGAGGAAAACCGCCTCGTGGATGAGTTCAAGGTTGAATTCGGGGACTGCGCGGTCCCGGAACTTCACCTGCTTCAAAATCTCCTTCCGAAGAGATTCGAACGGGTTCATCGCGGATCTGACGCTGAAAAACTGCATGTCCACGGACGGAATCGATGAGCGCAGGCCGCACTGGATGAGCGAGCTTTTCCCCGATCCCGATTCGCCGTAAACAAGCAGCATTCGGCCCCGGTAGAAGCGGGACAGGATCTGCTCCGTTTCATCCTCGCGCCCGAAAAAGATCTCCCGATCCTCCGGCCCGTATGGATCGAGGAGTTTGAAAGGCCGCTGCGGAGTCTTTGGCTGTCCGGCGTTTTCGAGCCCGGCAAAGAGTTCGTCAAGGGAGATTGTCTCCCGGAGTTCCTCAGCCATTCACCACCTCCGGGGCGGAATCTTGCGGGCCGAAAAGATCCAGCATGAGGTTAAGCTCCTCTATGAGTTCATCCGATCTTCCGGCTTCGGAACTGACGAAATTCTTGCCGTGATGGCACGCGACATATTCCGCCTTGTCGGGGCTGCTCATGCCGCCGTAGAAGAAAACATCCTCCAGCTTCTGGTCATGCTTCTCGTAGACCAGGAGCGGATCGAGGTTCAGGAATTTCCCTGTCTTATTGTTGATTAGAATCACCGAACCGATGTCCAGGATGGAGTTCAAAGTCTCTCGCCCGGAGGGAATCGAGATGCTGTTTCCGATATGATGGTTCATATGATGCGTGAAAGCGGGAGCCGTTTTCCTCTTTTTTTCCACCACCACTTTGCTTACGGAAGTGAACTGGTAATCCAGCATGAAGCTCGCCCCCTCCATCATCTCTTTGAGCAGAGGGTAAGCTAGGGAGCAAAGGTATTCGAATTCGGTATGATGAACCGGCTTGGTGCGCTCGTGCGCCATGTCGTTTCTCAATTTCAAAAGCTTGAAGAGCGGCGTGTCGCTGGCGTCCTCGGGACTTCCTCCCTTGAAGAAATAATTGCTCAACTCCGGCATGGTAAGTTCGACATGATTCCTGGCGAGCAGCTTCAGTCCTTTCCGGGTGAACTCGATCCAGCGTCCCCAGGTGGGTGCTTTGAATTTCCTCACAAATTCCGTAGTAAGCTCGTCATGAAGCGTCGCTTCACTTCTCTCCAGATATTCGCGGCATTCGCACAAAACTATGATGCCCAACAAACGGGACATAGCTTCGCCGGTGTGTAGAATGTATTTATACCGCAACATTCCGGGATCCAGGCATTCGTCCGTGCCCAGCTTCATGAAATAGGCAACTACCGGATATGGAAAACCTGAAAGAATCTGACGCTTGTATTGCTCTCGCACCTTGTCTCGACTCCTTTTGATACGGATACATTCCGGCGCTGGACAAATACTCCCTGGAAATAAACCGAAGCCGCGGACAAACCACAGCATCAACGGGGATCAATAAGTCCGTCCTGACAGATACTTGAATAATGAATGAAATTTTTCGATCGATCCGGGTGATGTCAAATCAACATAGCATAAGTGTAGTCATTTTTAAAGGCCAAGTAATCTGCAGAAAGAGATGATATTCAATATCTATTTATATTGGATGATCTTTACTAATATGAGGTGGCTTTGAATGTTTGACAACTAATAAATAAAAAATGTCAGGATTCAAGGAGTTCCAGTAATGAATATTCCTCGGAAACAACATTGACTGATCCGAAATTGCGTTCAAGATAAAACTAATGGAAAAGAGCGGGGGAAATGATTTCCCCCGCGCCCCCTCGGGATTTCTGTCGCAGCCAAAATGAGCAGCGCAGCTGCGTATGGGATGGGATGCGGGGACCACGCTTCGCAAATGCGGTCAATCGATGCTCCATCCGATTGACCGAAGTCTTTTTCGCGGATATCCTTTGTCCTTCAGGAGTAATGGCAGTGTCTCAAACGGGAGAATAAAATGAAGTTTGTCTGCTTGCTTGGAAGTCCGCGGGAAAAGGGCAATAGCGCCGCAATCGCAAATCGTCTCTGCAGGAAGGCCGAAGAAATGGGAGGGGAGGTGAGGACTTTTGTCCTGAACAAACTCACTTACCGCGGCTGTCAGGGGTGCATGGCCTGCAAGACCAGGCTGGACAGGTGCGCTGTCGAAGACGATCTCACGGATGTGCTCGAAGCGATCCGGGAGACCGACGTGCTCGTGCTCGCGTCTCCGGTCTATTTCTGGGACGTCTCGAGCCAGGTCAAGGCGTTCCTTGACCGGACTTTTTCTTTTCTTGTCCCCGACTTTATCACCAACCCCCGTAAATCCCGCCTGGCCCCGGGGAAAAAGTTCGTTGTCATTCTCGCCCAGACAAACCCCGACCGGAACAGTTTCCCCGATATATTCCCGAAACTCGATCATTTCTTTAACGCATACGGTTTCAGCGAGAGCCACCTGATCCGCGCTTTCGGAGTTCGTGAGCCGGGAGACGTCGCAAAGCAGGAAGACGTCCTGAAAATGGCCGAGAGCACGGCTGAGAAGCTATTCGGCGCCGGCCAACGGCCGTAGCGCCAAAATGAACCGCGTAGCGGCGAGGGAGTTTGAGGGCGAAGCTCCCCAAACTTTTCAAATTGCCGGGGGAGGACTCGAGGCAGGGGCGTGCCGAGTCATTTTCCCCCGGCTTCCTCGATCAGCCGGTCCCGATGGAGCGAGACGAATTGAGCGAGATCTTCTCTCCAGGGGCGCATGCGGTTCCATCCGCGCTTTTTGAGGGCTGCGTTCTCCAGTATGGAGTTCATGGGCCGCCTGGCACGCGTCGGATATTCTTCGGTTGTGCAGGGGCGGGGCCTGACCGATAACCCCATCTCTTCCATAAGGGCGGTCGCGAACTCGTACCAGGAGCAATAGCCCTCGGATGAGGCGTGAAATATCCCCTGTGCGTCCGCCTCGATCAGATGACGGATCTGCTCCGCGAGACGGAAAGACCATGTGGGAGATCCAAATTGATCGTCAACGATCTTGAGCGTCTCAGGACTCGTAAGAGCCCGCCTGAGAATGGCCTTCGGGAAGTTCCGACCTCTGATGCCGTACAGCCACGCGGTCCTCAGGACGGCGAACCTGTCGGTCCCCGCCTGAACAACCCGCTCGCTCTCCGCTTTTGTGAAGCCGTAGTAAGAAATCGGAGAGACTGGATCGGTTTCTTCGTAGGCCAGAGGGTAAGGCCTTGTTCCATCGAAAACGTAATCCGTTGATATGTGAATGAGCCTGGCTCCCGTTTTTCGAGCGCTTGCCGCGAGATTCACGGGACCGGTGACATTTACCCTGAAAGCCGCCTCCCTGTTGTCTTCACAATCATCCACCCGTGTGTAGCCCGCGCAGTTCAGGATGCAGTCCGGTCTAAAGTCCTCGACCATTTCATGCAACGACGCCTGATCCGCGATATCGCACTCGGGCAAGTCTGCGGGCATGAGTTCGTGATCTGCGGAAAGAACCTCGATGCAGTCAGTCCCGAGCTGTCCTCGAGCCCCTGCGACAAAAATCCTCATCTACGGCTCCTGTCCCTGCCGATGGGGCCGGCAAGGAATGAATGAGATTCGGAAACCATTATCGCGCTTCTCGCGCAGGGTTCAGCCGGCATACAAGGGAAGATCGTCAGGATCGACGGCCGACAGGAGGGGAAGCCGGCGGTCCTTTTCGGAGAGTATGGGATCTTTTACGGGCCAGTCGATTCCGAGATCGGGATCGTTCCAGAGGATGCCCTTTTCTTCCTCGGGCGCATGCCGGTTTGTCGCCTTATACATCACGAGCGCCTTGTCGCTCAGGACGCAGAACCCGTGGGCGAACCCCTCGGGGATATAGAGCTGGCGGTAGTCTTCCGATGAGAGTATTTCGGCGGCGAACCGGCCGAATGTGGGCGACCCGCGCCGGATGTCCAGCGCGACGTCCCAGATGCGTCCTTCGAGCACGGTAATGAGCTTGCCCTGGGGGAATCTTCCGAACTGATAATGAAGGCCGCGCAGGACGTTCCTGCCGGAACAGGACATGTTGTCCTGGACGAATGCTTGGGGGATGCCTGAAGCCGAGTAGCGCTCCTCGCGATAGAGCTCCAGAAAATGACCCCTCGCGTCCTTGAAGATGCGCGGCTCGATCGACACGATCCCCGGCAGTTTCCCTTCTTTTACTTTCATCGTGCCAAATCCAGTAAAGATTCCCGGTAAGCTCCGGTTTCCACGGTTTCTATCCAGTCGGGATTGTCGAGATACCACTGAACCGTCCGCCTGATTCCGGAATGGAACGTTTCGCGCGGCTGCCAGCCGAAACACGTTTCGATCTTTTGGGTGTCCATGGCGTAGCGCCTGTCGTGTCCCGCCCGGTCCGCAACGAAGGTGATGAGTTCCGAATGCGGAAGGAAGGGAGAATCGGGGAAGTGTTCGTCGAGAATCGAGCAAATCGTATTCACGATCTCGAGATTGGTCTTCTCGCATTTCCCGCCAATATTATAGACCTCGCCCACGCGGCCCTGCGTGAGAACGGTGCGCAGAGCTTCGCAGTGGTCCTCGACGAAAAGCCAGTCCCTGACGTTTTTCCCATCGCCGTAAATCGGAAGAGGCTTGCCGCGGAGCCCATTGAGGATCAGCAGGGGAATGAATTTTTCGGGAAACTGCCTGGGACCGTAGTTGTTTGAACAGTTGGTCGTGAGCGTCGGCAGCCCGTATGTGTGGTGATAGGCCCTTACGAGATGATCTCCCGCGGCTTTTGCCGCGGAATAGGGGCTATTCGGCGCATAGGGGGTCTTTTCGTGAAACGGTGGGTCGGCGGGTCCCAGCGAGCCGTACACCTCGTCGGTCGACACCTGAAGAAAGCGGAATCCGGCGCGGTCTTTCTCCGGGAGGTTCTCCCAGTACCGGCGCACTTCTTCGAGCAGCCGGAAGGTATCCACGACATTCGTTTGTATGAACCCTTCGGGGTCCGCGATGGAGCGATCCACGTGGGTCTGGGCCGCGAAATTCACGACGGCGCGGGGGCGGTGCTCGGCAAGAAGCGCGCGAAGGAGTTCCCTGTCGCCCATGTTTCCCTGGACGAATACGTGGTCGGGATCATCCTTGAGAGACTGCAGATTGGCAAGATTTCCGGCATAGGTGAGGAAATCGAGATTTACGATTCGAACGTCCGCACGGGCTCTTTGCGCAAGAATGAAATTGCTGCCGATGAATCCGGCGCCTCCCGCGACCAGCCAGGTCTTCATGTCCTTATCCTCGATTTTTGCCGTGGTTCGCCCAAATCGGATACTCACCCGGACCGGTTTGGCCTCATGAAAGCCGGGCCCGGGAAAAATGGAAAACCGAGGCCGGTATCGCAGTGGCGGGTCCGCGCTAAAAGGTCCTTCTCGATCTGGTGCGCCCGGCAAAAAGGACCAGAAGAATGCCTACGACGGCAATCCCGCCGAGAATCGCGGTGATCCACTTCCAGTCGAGGCTGGGAATGTTGAAGACGGATTGCCACATTCTTTTGAAGATGCCGCCGAGCGGCACTTCTTCCTTTGTGATGAGTTTTACCGTGCGCCTGGGTTGGTCGGAGACGAAGAAGACGAGTTCCCCGGCTTCCTGGTTTGCCGACACGGGCGCGGTCAGTTCGGCGGCAGGCCGTACTTCCCATCTGAGGAGGTTCTTCTGGGTCTGCGGTATAAGGAATGTGGCCTTGTCTTTGGCATAGAGAGGTACTTCGTTTTTCTCCCCCTTGAATACCTTTGCCGTCGTGATTGCCTGACCGTCCTGGAAGGGCTGGACAAGAGTGTAATGGCGGAATCCGTAGTTTAGAAGCTTGAGTGCCTCGCGTTCGCGCGTTGCGGGGTTGACCGCGCCCATGACCACAGCGATGAGCCTCATGCCGTCGCGTTGGGACGTCGCCGAGAGGTGATAGCCGGAGGCCGCGATATATCCCGTTTTGAGACCGTCTATCGTCTGGTCCTTGAGCAGAAGGTGGTTCCGGTTGTACTGGACGATGTTATTGTAGGTGTATTCGCGAAGGGAATGGAACCGCAGGGCTTCGGGGAAATTCCTGAGGTACGCCGCGTCCAGCGTCACCATATCACGGGCGGAAGTGATCTGGCCGTCGGCGGGAAGTCCGTGGGGATTCACAAAATAGCTCTTGGTCATCCCCAGTTCCTTGGCCTTGCGATTCAATGCGTCCACGAATGTGTCCTGACTCCCGCTCAGGTGCTCGGCTGCGGCAACACAGGCGTCGTTGCCCGAAACAACCGCGATTCCCTTGATCAGGTCCTCGAGAGGCACACGGGTTCCTATGCCGACGAACATCTTGGAGCCGCCCGTGCGCCATGCGGCTTCGCTGATCCAGACCTGGTCGTTCAAGTTGATGCGGCCTTGTTGCAGGCCCTCGAATATCAGATAGAGAGAGGCAATCTTGGTAAACGATGCCGGTTCTATCGGTTCGTCGGCGTTCTGTTCGAACAGGACTGTCCCGGTGGAAAGTTCAACGAGAATGGCCGAACGCGCGTTGATCTGCCCGGGCGACAGTTCCGTCGCTGCGCCGGTGCCCTTGGGACGTTCCGCCTTGGCTGCGGCTTTTTGCTTTGCCGCAGCCTGTCCTCTTCCTGCTTTCCTGCCGGCAGGCTGTTCGGCGGCCGATGCCGGGAAGGGCAGGGTAAGGAGTGCAAAAAGAACCGCCAATATCAGGCAGAAGATACGGTCCCGTCGCATGTACTTCCTTTCAAAGTTATCTGAAGATTTGGCCAAGGATTCAGTGAGGCTCAAATTTGCCGCTCTGTTTTGGAACCCTATATACTTCGATTCCGGAGGTTTTACAATTGAGGAAATGCTTGTTCCATTTTTCTCCATGTTCCATTCAAGTGTTGGAATTATTGATGTTTTCTGGACTGGTTCATCATCGCGGGCAAGATCGGCGGGAGGCCGGGTCGGGCCGGATTTGTTCCTCCCGTCCCCCGCATCGCGCGTTGCGCCGTTTTCGGACGATCATTAACGTAGTGATTAAGAGTACTTAAAAAAAAGCTCCATTGAGCATAGACTTTTTTGTCGCTAAATTCGTCTCCATTTTGTCTTGCGATGGTATAAAATTGCATGGCAGTCGATCCGTCGTGCGGCGGTTTTGCGCTCCGCGGCGCGAAGCGGTCCATCGGGGATGATTCGAATCGGATTTTCAGGAGAAATTGGCATGAAAAGATTAGCGACGTTCACGCTGGGACTGGTCCTGATTCTGGGATGGGCGCCCGCATTGCTTGCGCAAAACAAGACCGGGGAAGCAACGGGACTGGTGGGGCGCATTACCTTCATAGACGGTCAGCTCCTGAGGTATGTCTATGCCGAGCAGGATTGGGTGGCCACGGTGAAGGACGCTCCCTTCGGGCTTGAGGATGCGGTCTATTCAAATGACACCGGGAAAGCCGAGTTTCAACTTCCCAACGGTACCTGGGCCAGGGTCGGCGCCGACACGCAAATACAGCTGATAGCCCTGCGCGATGACGTGACCGAAATGGATATCGCGGCCGGCACCGCGAGGTTCTATGCAAAGGGCCGCAATGCGGTGATCAAGGTCACCACGCCTTTCGGGTATGTCCTGGCTCAGCCGGATACGGCTTTTGATGTTTACGTCGGAGACTCGTCCGTGGAGGTGATCTGCCTCGGCGGGATTGTCGAGCTTGTCCTAAACGACGGCGAGGCTAAATTTGCCGTCGAGGCCGGGAAGCCTTCCATTATCTCGGACGGACGCCAGGCCCTGGAGGGAGACGGCACGGTCGATTCCAGCTGGGATGACTGGAACCTCAAGCGTGAGGAGTTCTGGGTCAGGCGGGTCCAGGTGAAGGGCGATTCCGTGAAGTATCTGCCTCCCTCCCTCCACGACGACGCCTACGATCTGGACCAGCACGGAAGATGGGAAAGAGTCCATTACCAGGGCGGGTATCAGACATTCTGGCGGCCGACTCGAGTTGTCGCGGGCTGGCAGCCCTATTCGGTCGGCAGATGGACGGTCTGGTATGACGACAACACCTGGATTCCCGGAGAGCCCTTCGGGTATGTGACGCATCACTACGGCAACTGGGTTTACGTCAACAATTTCTGGTACTGGGCGCCGCCCGTTACCGTCCGGGTCGGATCCCTCGGCGGTTGTGCCTGCTGGTATCCCGGCAGAGTCGCGTGGATTCACTCGGGAGTGCGGGTAGGATGGGTGCCCCTGGCGCCGACGGAGGTATATTACTCCCACCGCTATTGGGGGCCGGCGAGCGTAATGGTCGCCAATGTGGGGGGAGTCGGCATCAGCGTGGGCAGCCTGGCTTTTGCGCGGCATGCCGTCGTGGTGCCGCAGCCCTACTTCTACAGCGTAAACAGTTACTATAACGTCAGGGTGCGAAACATAAACCGGACCACGATCATCAACAACTATCGCGTGGCGCCGGTGGTCAGCAACACGGTGATAAACAACTACGACACGATGCGAAACCGGTACGTCTATAACACCAACCTTGCGAACGTGGCCGTCAAGCCGCATCAGGCCGTGGTGTCGAGGATAAACCAGAACCGGACCTTTGCCGAACAGCAAAGAACGGGGATCTCCGCCCGCACGCTCAGCGAGAGCGCGGCTCAGGTAAGGCAGGCGAACCCGACGCGGGGAGCTCAGGGTGGTGCGCAGCAGGTGCAAAGGCCTCAGGTCAGCAGCAGGCTGGTTCCGGCCAATCAGGTGAATAGGCCCGCTTCCGAGGTGCAGTTCAACCAGCGTCAATTGAAGTCTCAGGCAAGGCCGCCTCGGGAAGTCGGAAGACAAACGGGGCCCGCGGGCGTGGGAGCGGCCGGACCCGCAAGAGGCGCCACTCAGGCCGGACCCGGTGCGGCGGGCAGACCCGAGCGCGTAGCTCCCCCGAGCACCGAGCGAAGGCAGCAGCTTCAGCAGGAGCGGCTGCAGGGCAGCAGGCAGCCCCAGGCCGATCAGCGGAGAAGCCGGCAGGAAAGACGGCAGCAGCAAACCGAGATGCAGCGACAGCAGCGTCTGCAAAGGCAGCAGTTGGATGGACGCTCCCGGACGCAGCAACGGGGCGCCGGCGAGCAGCGGAGCCTCCAGCAGCAGCGGGGTAGAGAACCGGGTTCGAAAGAGATGCAGATGCGGGAACCGAGGTCGATCCAGCAAAGACCCGATCGCGGCTCCCAGATGCAGCGCCAGCCGCGCGGCACGCAGACAAGGGAACAACGGTCGATGCAAAGACCCGATCGCGGTTCGCAAACGCAAAGACAGCCGCAGTCCCAGAGACAGCAGATGCAGCGACAGCCTCAAGGTAATAGACAGCCGCAAATGCAGATGCAGCGCCAGCCCCAGGGACAACGGCAGCAGCCCAAAGCTCTGCCGCCTCAGGGACAGGGCCCTCAGCAGCAGCAGGGAAGACCCCCCCGCTAGGTCCTTCTCTTTCTCGGCAGCACAAGAACCCCCTTTGCTTCTCAAGGGGGTTTCTTGTCATGGAGGTACGGTCTCATGCCGAGTGGGAAGGCATGCCGCCGGAGCGCCCGGCCTGACGCGCGTGCGCGTAAGGCTGCGACAGAAATCCCGAGGGGGCGCGGGGGAAATTATTTCCCCCGCTCTGTTCCATTAGTTTTATCTTGAACGCAATTTCGGATGAGAGCTCAAGATGGGTGGGCGCGGGGGCATGTTTTTTTCCTTTCGCATCCATACTTTTTGGCACTATGAAAAATGGCATGATAGTGATAGCGTATACTTTCCTTGTAACGGAACATTCCGCCACCCCGTTCCCTCGCTCTTGAAGGGGTCATCGATGAAAAAGCGCGATACTTCCGGTTCGGCTTCCTCGGTCACTCAATCGGCGCCGAATGCGCAATCCCCTTCGGAACCTCCGGATGCAGGCTATTGCGTCCATGACCTCGTCCGATTCAGAATCGACGCGTCCCTGAAATTTTCGAGCCTGGACAGCAACTTTGAAGACATGACCGGTTTCGATGCCGATCGATTCCTCGTGGATGGTGATAGCCTTGCCGATATTGTGCACGAGCAGGACAGGGAGGGCCTCCGGAGCGCGATAGCGGAGTCCTTCGATGCTGTTGGCTATTTTTCGCATAAATTCCGTATACTTGGTATTGAAGGCGATGCGAAGTGGATATGGATGCGGGGCCCCTGCCTGCATAGCCGGGAATCGGGGGAATCGTTTGTCCAGGGCGTTATGAGCGATGTGTCCGAGGTAAAGAGCCTCGAGGAAACCGTCAAGGCCGAGCGCGAATTTTTCGAATCTTTCGCGGACGCCCTCGATGACGGAATATGCATTCTCACCGACGATTTCAGAATCAGGTACATGAACAAGAATCTCGTTGCGATCGTGGGCGATCACATAGGCGAGATTTGCGACAAGGCGCTGTTCGGAAAGGAGGGGTGTTGTTCGCTGCCCGCGGGCAATGCCGTTGCCTCCACGGATTCGTGCGGTTTCCGGGAGATGCAGTACCGCACTGGAAACCCCCGCATCTTTCAGGTCCGGAGCCTGCCCATCACCACGCCCGGCGGGTTCCGGGGCAGAGTGGGGCAGTTTCGGGACATAAGCAGTATAAAGCGCCTCGAGCACAAGTACAGGGATTTCGCAGTTCGGGTCCGGGCCATCGCCAAGGCCGCCAACATGGCGGATCTCGGGATTTTTATCCTCGTCGATCACGAAGGGCAGGAGGGGCACTTCCGGTTCGCCAACCAGGCTTTTTGCCGGCTTTCGGGATACAACTTCGAAGAACTGCTGCAGATGAATCTTGTCGAGGTTATCTATCCCGACGACCGCGAGGCGGCGATGGACCGCTACAGGCGGCGGCTTCAGGGCGAGCCCATGGGGGATACCTACGAGATCCGGATGGTGCGCAAGGACGGCTCCCCGATAACGGTGTTTTTCATGGGAGCGCTTTCGGTCCATCACGGGAGGACGGCAACGGTCGGGTTCGTGCGGGACATCACCATGCGAAAGCAGTTGCAGGAATCCCTTTTCCTGTCCCAGAGACTGGCTTCCATCGGCAAGCTCTCGGCGGAGATCGCGCACGAGATAAACAATCCTCTTACCAGTATCCTGACCTTCAACAAGCTGCTCGACCGGATCATCCAGAAGCAGCCCTTCCCGGTGGAAAGAATCCCCGAGTTGCAGGACTATATCCGTTTTGTGAACAGTGAGGCGGGCAGATGCGCCGAGATCGCCCGCAATCTGCTCAATTTCTCGCGCACGGCGGAAATCCGCATCAAGGAAAACGACATTCACGAAATTCTGGACAAGACGCTTGGAATCCTCCGGCACCGCGCCGAGATGAACGACATTGAGATCCAGACGGCGTATTCACCGGATGTTCCAGCCGTTCATTGCGATTTCCACCGGTTGCAGCAAGCGTTCGTCAATATCTTCTGGAACGCCATCGAAGCAATGCCCGAAGGCGGAACGCTCACCGTGGCGACGAGCTTTGAGGTGCAGCCGCAATGCAATCAGCTCTGCAAATCGGGCAGGAATATGATACAGATCAGCGTAACGGATACCGGCGTGGGGATTCCACGGGAGAATCTGGATCGAATCTTCGAACCGTTCTTTTCAACCAAGAAGGAGAAGAGCGGCGTAGGGCTCGGGCTGTCGGTATCCTACGGCATAATCCGCAAGCACAACGGACAGATTCTGGTCCAGAGCGAACCCGGAGTGGGCACGACGTTTCTGATCCAGTTCCCGACGGATGTGTGCGTCACGTGTCCGTTCGATGAGTGTTGAGGACAATGTCCGATTTGCGATATCGTTTTTGGCAAACGTGTTCAATCCATCCATTCAGCAGGTGAACGATGAAGGAGAACGCCCGCGTTCTTGTTGTAGACGACGAGCCGATGGTCTGCATCTCGCTCGCGAACTGGCTCAAGGAAGAGAACTATTTCGTCAAGTATGTAAACGACGGGCAGGCGGCTATCGAGACCATGAAGCAGGAGGCCTGGGATATCGTCCTGCTCGACTATAAGATGCCGGGCATGGACGGATTGGATGTCCTGCGTCACATAAAGGAAATAGCGCCTCAGACGGTCGTCCTGATGATGACGGCATACGCCTCGATAGCCAATTCGGTGCAGGCGATGAAGGAAGGCGCTTTCGATTATGTGGTCAAGCCGCTCGACGTCGAAGAACTCACCCTCATGCTCAATAAGATCGTCGAACGTCAGCAGCTGATCGCGGAAAACCTTCTTTTGCGCAAGCACCTGACGGAACGGCACAAATACGAGAACATCATCGGCAAGAGCCCCGCGATGCAGAAGGTATTCGAGCTCATACGCACGGTGGCGGACACCAGCGCGACCCTCCTGGTGACCGGCGAGACGGGAACGGGCAAGGAGATGGTGGCCCGAGCCGTTCATGCGACGAGTTCAAGGCGGTACGGACCTTTCATTGCGGTCAGTTGCAGCGCGCTTCCCGAAACGCTGCTCGAAAGCGAGCTTTTCGGATATGAGAAGGGGGCCTTCACCGGGGCCGACCGCATGCGGAAAGGCCGCTTCGAGCTGGCCCACGGCGGCACCCTGTTTCTCGACGAGATAGGCGACATCAGCATGAAAACCCAGGTCAAGCTGCTGCGGGTGCTGCAGGAGAGGAGCTTCAGCCGCCTGGGGGGAACCGAGGAAATCGACGTGGACGTGCGGCTCATAACGGCGACGAACCAGAACCTGGTCCGGCTCGTTGAAGAAGGACACTTCCGGAGCGATCTTTTCTACCGGCTGAACGTTGTCAACCTGCACCTGCCTCCCTTGAGGGAGCGCAAGGACGATATTCCGCTTCTCGCCGAGCATTTCATGGAGAAATTCAATATCGAGTTCAACAAGAAATTCAACCGGATAGAGCGCAAGGCGCTTGAGATGATGGTCGGCTACTACTGGCCCGGCAACGTTCGCGAACTGGAGAATGTGATCGAAAGGGCTATCGTCATCGACCAGGGACCCGAGATAAAGGCAAAGCACCTTCCCTTTTATACGTGCGAGACGCCGCTCACGGGGGACGAGCCGCTTGCGCTGGAAGATGTCGAAAAGGAGCACATCCGCAAGGTCCTCCAGCAGAACCAGTGGAATGTCTCCAGGGCCGCGAAGGTCCTCGATATAGACCGTACGACGTTGCACAAGAAGATTCAGAAGTTCGGGATAGGCAAGTAGCGAAGAAAGCCATGCCCCCTGTCGGATTCATCTACATCGTTCCCTTGGGTTGCCACGACATGAATGATCTGGAAACGATCGCGCTCGGCGTTGAAGAGCAGTTCGAGATCGAGACTAGGCTTCTCGAAAACAAGGGACCTCCGGATTTTGCATACGATCCCCTGAGGACCCAGTACAACTCGAATCTCATTTTGAAAAGGCTGCTGGAAACGGCCCCCCCGGACGCGCTGAAGGTCCTCGGCGTGACCGATTTCGACCTCTTCAGTCCGATCTTTTCCTACGTCTTCGGCGAAGCGCAGTTCAACGGCAAGTGCGCGGTCATCTCGAGCTTCCGACTGCGGGGCGTTCCGGAGGGAGGCGAGCGGCTCCACTGCCCGCCGCTGCTGGACAGGCTTGAAAAGGAAGCCGTGCACGAGTTGGGGCATACCTTCGGGCTTCGCCATTGCTCGGACTCGGATTGCGTCATGAGCTATTCGAAAGGCGTTCAGTGCGCCGACCGGAAATTCGGCGTATTTTGCTCCGCCTGCCGCGACCTGCTTTTTTGGTACATGGCGGGAAATCCCGTGCCGTAAGGGTCGGACGTGCCGGTTTTCGGAGGACCGGGGGCGGGATGGCAATCCCAAATCGCTTGCGTTTTACGAACACCTCCCTCTATAATGCCTTCAGGGAAAAGGATTTTTCCTGTATTTGCCTTCATCAGAATAAAGGAGGAAACGATGCTTTTCATGGCAATTTTCAGCTATGCCCCCGAAGATCGCAATCTTGTCATTGAACGCGGGATGATAGAGGAAAAATCCAGCGGAGTGACCGTTAAGGGCGAGTGGTTCGATGTCTCCGGCCACAGGGTTTTCCGGCTTTTCGAAGCCGAGGACGACGTGCATCTTGCGGCTTCCGTATTCGGCTGGAGCGATCTGGGGGTGGCGGAAGTCATCCCTGTGATGGAGACGGATAAGGCTCTGAAGATGTTGAAAAGAATAAAGAAATCCTGAGATTACTGGATTTGGGTACCTTTTTGCGGCGCCTGTGGGCTCAATAGGGAAGCCGGTGCGAAGCCGGCGCGTTTGGCCAGCGCTGTGAGCGGGGATGAAACCCGGAATGCTGCCACTGTCTCAGGCGCGATGCGCAGGAGATGGGAAGGCCCGGGCGGTAAGGTGATCCGCGAGCCAGAAGACCTGCCGTAAAAAATGCGCGCCAGAGTGCGCGACCGGTGATTGCCGAAGCCATTAAGCGATCCCCCCGGCCTCTTGAATGTGAGGCCGGGGGGTTTTTATTTGCCGGGTCCGTGCTAAAAAACTTATGAACTCAATAACTTGTGCAGGAGACGTGAAATGCGGAGGATAATCCGATGAGCCAACTGGAGGAATTGCTCGGTCGCATCGAACCCGCCGACCCGGAGTGGGAGGCTAAAGCGTGGGCGCGGCTTCATGACCAGATCCGGCCCCGGGACGCCCTCGGCGAGCTTGAACGCGGCGCGGCGCGCCTTGCCGCAATGAAAAGGAGCCTCAGCCTCGACCTGTCCAGGAAAATCATTTTCGTCATGGCGGGAGACCACGGGGTCGCGGCTGACGGCGTGAGCGCCTATCCTCAGGAAGTAACCGCGCAAATGGTCTTCAGCTTTACGAGGGGCTGGGCCTCGATCAACGTTCTGGCGCGGCATGCCGGGGCCGCGGTACGGGTCGTGGATTGTGGCATAGTATCCGAGATCCCGCGAGAATGGGATGTCATCAGGCGGAAAATCGGATGCGGCACGGCATCGATTGCAAGAGGGCCCGCGATGAGCAGGCGGGAAGCCGAAGAGGGGCTGCTGCTCGGAGCGGGGCTTGCGGAAGACGCGGTTCGCAAGGAAGGCTTTCAGCTCATCGGAACGGGTGACATGGGGATCGGAAATACTACGCCTTCCGCGGCGATAGCATGCGCCTTCGGCGGACATTCGCCGGCCGGGCTCACTGGCCGGGGAACCGGCATAGACGATGCGGGACACGCGAGAAAAGTGGCTGTTATCGAAACCGCGCTGAAGGTGAACCGGCCGGACCCGAAGGACCCCGTCGACGTGCTTGCCAAGGTGGGCGGCTACGAAATCGCCGCTCTTGCCGGGGCCGTGCTGGGCGCCGCCGCAGCCAAAACCCCGGTCATCTGCGACGGTCTGATCGCAACGGCCGGGGCGCTCGTTGCCTGCAGGTTGTCTCCCGCCAGCGCAGGGTACCTGTTTCTCTCACACGAGAGCACGGAGCCGGGGCACCTCGCCATGTGCGAAATGATCGGCCTGCGACCGCTGCTGAACCTCCATATGCGCCTTGGCGAAGGGACGGGAACGGCTCTTGCGATGAATATCGTCGACGCTTCGGCCAAGTTGCTGGTCGAGTGCAAGACCTTTGCGGAAGCGGGGGTGACGGATACGGGACATTAGGGCGGGGAGTATCCGAGGCGAATATTGCGTTCAAGATAGAGAACTAATGGAAAAGAGCGGGGGAAATGATTTCCCCCGCGCCCCCTCGGGCGTCGGCGCGATTTATTGCGGCCTCCCAGGGATTTCGCAGTGTTTCGGTTTGGGAAAAGCCTGCTATAATGGTAAAGACTTCAACAAGACAACTAACCGGAGGAAGAGACACCATGGCAACCATAATCCCGGAAGGCGACGCGATTCGCAGGGCGGTCAAGTGGGTTTCCGCCGAGCTGAATCACGACCCGAGCAAACCCGTCCAGAAGCTTGTCAACGAAGCTGTCCTGCGGTTCGACCTTTCCCCCAAGGACGCCGAGTTCCTGAGCTCCTTTTACGGCAAGAAGGACGGGAGCGCTTCCGCCGCTCACTGATCTACAGGCCGGCCTGAACCAGATCGTGAACCCGTATGATTCCGGACACCTTGCCCTGTGAATCGAGAACGGGAAGGACCGAGATCTGCGAAGGTCGGTTTTCCATCAAATTCAAAGCTTCGGCGGCCATCCGGTGTTCGTGCACAACCACCGGATTCGCGGTCATCAGCCGATCCATCGTGACTTCCAGCGGATTTTCGTAATTCTGCACCGCCCGCCGAAGGTCTCCGTCCGTAAATATGCCGAGGAGTTCGCATTCGGGCGTAACGACGATGACGGCCCCCATCGCCTTGCCGGTCAGAGCGGCCAGAGCCTTTCTGAGGGGCGTGTCGCCCTGCGCCAGCGGGAGTTCGTCGCCGGAGTGCATGAGGTCTTTCACGCGCAGAAGCAGCCTGCGGCCCAGTGCCCCCGAAGGATGAAGCCTGCTGAAGTCGTCCCGTGAAAAACCCTTGCGGGTTACCAGGCAACCGGCCAGAGCGTCTCCCAGAACCATTGCCACCGTGGTGCTGCTTGTCGGGGCGAGATTGAGCGGGCATGCCTCGGATTCCACGCCCGCGTCGAGAAAGACGTCGCAGTCACGCGCAAGGCTCGAATGCGGCCGACCCACGATCCCGACCGTTTTGAGCCCGAATCTTTTGAAGACCTGCAGGAACCCGAGCACTTCGGGAGTCTCGCCGCTGTTGCTCAGGAGCAGCCCCACGTCTCCGCGCTGAACCATTCCCAGATCCCCATGCAGAGCTTCAACCGGGTGGATGAAAATCGAGGGAGTGCCGGTGCTTGAAAAAGTCGCGGCGATTTTGCTCGCGATGATTCCCGATTTGCCAAGACCGGTCGTTATTACCTTGCCCTTTGCTTCGAAAAGGCATGACACGGCATCTTCGAAATTCCGCCCGATCCTGCCGAGCAGGCTTTCGAGGGCGGAAATCTCCTTATGGATAACCTCTTTTGCGAGGTCGCAGGTTGAGTTCATTTCGCGTATTTTTCCCAAAGCACCTGAGTGGAGTGAAATTCCAAAGGTTTTATGATGATCCGGAGCGTAATCCCGTTTTCCCGGAAAATCCGTTCCGGATAATATCAGGTTTTCGAGTTGAGGAAGTTCCGCAAGCTATATTGCACGTTGTTTATTTTCAGCTTTCTTCGGATGTTCTTCCTGTGAGTCCTTACCGTGCTCGCCGAAATGTGGAGCTGGCGGGCAATCTCCTCTGTCGTCACGCCGTTTTTGATCAAAGAGGCTATCCTGAGCTCCGTGAAAGACAGGGCGGCGGCTATGCGCGAATCCATGGCAAAGCCGGAAGTGAGATCTTCGATCTGCAGGACCAGCAGGTCAAGCTGCCCTTCGTAGCGGGACAGGTTCTTGTCCTTTCTGAGCTTGTCCACCATCGGGATGATAAGGTTTCTGAGTTTCAGGGCGATCCGTTTTTCGACTTCTTCCCTTTCGCGCTCGATGTTCTGGGCGAAAATCGACAGCGCCCGGTTCGTGTCCCGGAGTTGGGCGTTCAGGTTTTCCAGCCTTTCTTTGTGCACGAGAGCTTCGGACCGGCTCTGTTCGAGGTCGGTGATGAGCCTCTTGACCTCTCTGTCGTTTTCGAGAGCGGTGAGGGCGTTGCAAATGCTGTGATGGAGCAGTTCGCTCTGGAACGGTTTTTCGAGCAGGTCGAAAGCACCCAGCTTCAATGCGCGAACTGCGGTGTCTTTGTCCGCAAATCCCGTGATGACGATGACTTTCAAATCCTTGGAGCAACTGTCGATCATTGGGATAAGATCAAGGCCGCAGACATCGTTTATAAATACATCGAGCAGGATGATATCGTATTTCTTCTCCCGGATGCTGGCCATTGCGGCATCGGGTTGCCTAAACGCGTCTGCGCGAAACCCCCAGGAGGCGACCATATCCGCCAGGATTCTGCAGATTCCCTCGTCGTCGTCCAGAATGAGGATGCTCGAATTCGCGAAGACTTCCATATCGAGACGTTTCAATGAAACCCTCCGGAAACGGAACAGGAATTTGGAATATTCAGAAGAGGCTGGATCGAATCCGCCGACTGGAGGATAGCACGCCGTAATTGCGCAAATAACACATGCTTGTCCAGATATGGAAGTTCTCCCGACCACGTCCCCCCGTATACTTGTACCAAATGACGAGACTAATTGCAATATATTAGCTATTTAGAATAAAATAGTCTATTATGTGCCTCCCTTGGGAACTCGGTTTCGAGTTATTGACATTCGTCCAAATGGATTCGCATTTGTACGGTATCGCTAGGCGGGGATTCAACCCGGTATTTCTGCCGGTCGGCTATGCTTACGGTTCGGATTGTAGAAAATGGCCAGAGTGCTGGTAATAGAACATGATCAGGTTTGGCAACAGACCGCATTGGAAGGCCTGAATGCGCACAAGGTCGAGGTTTGCTCCGGGGTAAGCGAAGCGTTGCCGAGAATCTCCAGTGAAGCCTTCGATGTGGTTGTTGCGGGTATGGAAACAAATCATATAGACACCATCCGCGCCCTGAAGGACAGGCTTCCCCATAGTCCTCTTATCGTGATGAGCGAGACCGGGAAGACGGAGATCGTTGTGCATGCGATCAAGGCCGGAGCTTCCGACTTTGTCGTCAAACCTTTTGTGCCAAACAGGATCAGGATTGCAGTCGAGCAGGCGCTGGAACACCGCGCCTTAAGGCACGAGATCGATTACCTCAGGCGCACTCAGGACATCACCTACGATTTCGATAAGATTATCGCGCACAGCCCCGCGATGAACAAAGTCATTACCACGCTGAGAAGGATCGCGGATTCCGAAGCGACGATCCTTGTGACAGGCGAAACCGGGACCGGCAAAAGCATTCTTTCCGGCACCGTTCACTTTAACAGCCGCAGGCAGTCTAAGCCTTTTATCAAAATCAACTGCGCAAACATTCCTGAAACGCTCCTCGAAAGCGAACTGTTCGGCCATGAGAGAGGCGCATTCACGGGCGCGACCAAAACGCGCACCGGCAGGCTTGAACAGGCAAACGGCGGGACTGTCTTCCTGGATGAAATTGGAGAACTCACGCCCGCTTTGCAGGCAAAGCTCCTCAGGGTGCTCGAAGAGAAATGTTTCGAGCGGCTCGGCGGAAACCAGACCATTCGAACGGACATCAGAATAATTGCCGCGACTCACAGGAACCTGGAGGCGAACGTCGAATCGGGGCTTTTCCGAGAAGATCTTTACTACAGGATTAACGTTCTTCGAGTCCACCTGCCTCCGCTCAGGGAGAGGCGGGAGTGCATCGAGCCGCTCTCGGAGTACCTGCTCGCGAAGACCTGCCGCGAGCTGAAGAAGACTTTCAACGGGTTCGGGCCCGGAGTCCTCGAGCTGTTCAAGAATCATCACTGGCCCGGAAACGTGCGGGAACTCTCCAACACAATCGAGCGGGCGGTGCTTCTGGAAGAGAGCAAACGCATAACTTTGGAGAATATCTCCCTCTCCGGACTTGCGCGGAAACCCGACTTTTCCCCTCGGCCGCTGAAAGACCTTCAGGCCAGCGAAAAAGACCTGCTCATGGAAGCCCTGGAACTCAGCAACTGGGTCCAGAAGGATGCGGCGATCCGTCTCGGGGTCACGGCCCGAAAGCTGAACTACATGATCAAAAAACACG
>JAJFVB010000030.1 GCA_021372055.1 Desulfobacteraceae bacterium
AACGGAGGATTTCCTCCCGATAGCTGAAGAAATGGATAAGGTTGGCTTCTGGGCGATGGAAGTCTGGGGCGGCGCCACATTCGATACGACTCACCGCTTCCTCAATGAAGATCCCTGGGAACGCATCCGCGTCCTCAAGAAGCACATCAAGAATACTCCGTTCTCCATGCTGCTCCGCGGCCAGAATCTCGTCGGCTACCGCAACTACGCCGACGACATGGCCGAAGCCTTCGTGGAACGCGCCTGCATCAACGGCATCGACGTATTCCGTACGTTCGACGCCCTGAACGACTACCGGAACTTCGAAACGGTTGTCAAGCCGATCAAGAAGAACAACAAGCACTTCCAGGGAACGATCTGCTACTCCCTGACCGAACCCCGCATGGGCGGCGCCGTCTACAATCTGGAATACTACATCAAGAAGGCAAAACAGCTCCAGGATATGGGCGCCAACTCGGTTTGCATCAAGGACATGGCAGGCCTCATCGCACCTTACGACGCGTACTATCTGGTGAAAGCCCTCAAAGAAAACATAAAGGTTCCCATCCATCTCCACAGCCACTTCACCTCCGGCATGGCGGACCTTTCGCTCCTTAAGGCCATTGAAGCCGGCGTCGATATCGTCGATACCTGCCTTTCGCCGTGGGCCTTCCGCAGTTCGCATCCGGCCATCGAGCCTCTGGTTGTCGCTCTCAGGGGCACCAACAGGGCCACAGGATTCGACCTCCACCTGCTCGCCAAGTGCAGCGCACACATGGAAAAGGTGTCGCCCAAGTACCGTCACCTGCTTGATGACCGCATGAACACGATCGACATCAACGTGCTGCTCCATCAGACCCCGGGCGGCATGTTGTCCAACCTTATCAACCAGTTGCGCGAAATGGGCGCACTCGACAAACTCAACGACGTGTTCAGGGCTCTTCCCGTTGTCCGCAAGGAAATGGGACAGGTTCCCCTCGTCACGCCTACCAGCCAGATCGTCGGCATCCAGGCCGTGAACAACGTTCTCTTCGATACGCCCGAAGAACGCTACAAGATGATCTCCGCCCAGAGCAAGGACCTTTTCTACGGCCTCTATGGCGAGACTCCCGTTCCGGTCGATCCCGAAATCCAGAAGAAGGCCCTCAAGGGATACTCCAGAGGCGAGAAACCCTTCGATGGCCGTCCCGCGGACATTCTGGAACCGGAAATGCCGAAGAACTGGGAAGACACCAAGGGACTTGCCAAGGACATCGACGATGTTCTGATCTACGGCATGTACCCCCTGACCGGAAAGCGCTTCCTGAACTGGAAGTACGGCAATGAACCCATTCCCAAGGAAGTAATGCCCAAGACCCTCGAGGATTGCGCCAGGGAAGCGGAACTGATCAAGAAGGCCAAGGCCGGCCAGCTTGTCGAGAAGCCCGCCAAGGAAGCTCCTCCCAAGGGCGAAGGCGCACGGCAGTTCAACGTATTCGTCGACGGCGACTTCTTTGCGGTCGAAGTCGAGGCGATCGGTGGCGCACCCGTCATCACCTCGATCGCGCCTCAGGCGGTTGCGGCCCCGAGACCGGCTCCGGCTCCCGCTCCCAAGCCCGCCGCAGCACCCGCTGCAGCGCCGACAGCAGCTCCCGCAGCCCCGGTTGCAGGCGGAGCCAAGCTGGAAGCCCCCATGCCCGGCATGGTCATCCGGTATGCGGTGAAGGAAGGCGACGCGGTGAAGGAAGGCGACGTCGTGATGATCCTCGAAGCCATGAAGATGGAGAACTCGCTTACCAGTCCCGCGACCGGAACCGTTAAGCAGATTTGCTGCAAGGAAGGCCAGAGCGTACAGAAAGGCGATGTGCTTGCCGTTATCGGGTAGTTTCTCTTAATCCAACTTTAGAGGAAGAGAGGAGTAACCATAATGAAAGCCCCTGTTCGAGTTGCTGTGACCGGCGCCGCCGGCCAGATTGGCTACGCGCTTCTGTTTCGGGTCGCCAGCGGCCAAATGCTTGGCCCTGACCAACCCATTATTCTGCAGATGCTCGAGCTTCCGATCGACAAGGTCCAGGCAGCCCTCAAAGGCGTCATGATGGAGCTGGAAGACTGCGCATTCCCGCTGCTCGCCGACATGGTGGGTACGGGCGATCCGAAGGTTGCCTTCAAGGATGTCGATTACGCACTGCTGGTTGGCGCGAGACCCCGTGGACCCGGGATGGAACGCAAGGACCTGTTGATGGAAAACGCCAAGATTTTCATCGAGCAGGGGAAGGCAATGAATGCGGTTGCATCGCGTAACATCAAGACCATCGTTGTCGGAAACCCCGCCAACACCAACTCCTGGATAGCCATGAGCTCCGCTCCTGATCTGCCCAAGGAGAATTTCACGGCAATGCTGCGCCTGGACCACAACCGCGCGAAGTCCATGCTCGCCGCCAAGGCCGGCAAGCCGGTCGACTCGGTCGAAAAGATGATCGTGTGGGGCAATCATTCCCCCACGATGTATCCGGATATCCGCTTCTGTACGGTGGACGGGAAATCCGCCCCTACGCTGGTCGATCCGAATTGGTACAAGACCGAGTACATCCCCAAGGTCGGCAAGCGCGGCGCTGCCATCATTGAAGCTCGCGGCCTGTCCTCCGCGGCATCGGCGGCCAATGCGGCCATCGGCCACATGCATGACTGGGCCCTGGGCACCAACGGCAAGTGGGTGACGATGGGCATTCCCTCCGACGGTTCGTACGGCATCCCGGAAGGCACGATGTACGGCGTGCCCGTTATCTGCACCCCCGGGAAGTACGAGCGGGTCAAGGGCCTCGAGATCGACGCCTTCTCGCGCGAGAAGATGGATTTCACTCTGAAGGAACTGCAGGAAGAACAGGCAGGCGTTAAGGACATGATCGCCGCAGCAAAATAGGGTCTGATCCCTGTCGGCGGCAGTCTTGGATAAAAAAAGAGGCGGCAAGTGATTGCCGCCTCTTTTTTTCCCGTGCTTCGAATCCGGCCTTTTGCAACGATTCCGCGTTCTCGCCGGTTCAGGATGGCGATTTCCCTTTTTGTTTAATACGCTTCGCTACGCGGCTCATTTTGCGGGGGTGCGGGGGAATTATTCCCCCGCCCTTTGATGTTTTGAGAGGTATCGACCTGAACGCAATTTGGTATAAGAATTCATCAAGTGGGGTGGTGTTGCCTTTCGCACTCTCATCCAACTTTCCGCAGCATCGGCGCGGAATAGCGGATCTGGAAATTTTTAATGCTGAGTTCGTCGTGGCGTAGGATGGCGGCTTGGAATGCGTTCAGTTTCGCACAATCTTTTGAACATTCCTCCTTGTTTTGGTCAATGTTCTCGCATCTCCTGCAGGGGCTTTCCAGCGTTTTCACAAATGGGGCCATGCTCTTGTTCCTCCGGGGCAGAAAAGATAAGGGAGCGGGGACGATTGAAACGGATCGATGATAGAACAACTTTTCACAATATGTCAAGCCCAATTGTGAATTTTTATCAGAAAGCGGAATTCTTTCCTTGACAGGCCAAAGAAAGCCTGACCGCCTCGGCCGATTTCGAATGAAAAACCGATTGTTGAACAGACGGCACCGTCATTTACTTTTTTTCACGATCTGCTAAGTCAATTCTGTTGACCCTAAAAGTAAGTGCTGGTATAGACGGTTAGTGTAACCTGTTTTCCTATTTGCCTGCTCTGCTGTTGCGGCCAGCCGGGCAAGGTTGCGCATGTTCAGTTCAAACCTTTCTCCGTAAGTGTTTCTGCTCGGGTGCATTTTTTCCGCGAGAAAATCGAGAGAAAAAATGGCCAAGGGCGCCGAACTGTGTTGCGGTTCGTGCTTTTTTTAACAGAATCCGCTGATGCAACCAGCGGGGTGTCGTGTGGAATTTCGCGTTGAGGAGGGTATGTATGTTTGATGAAAAGGTGCTTCAGAAAATTCAAGCTGGTAAAGAAAAGTGGGATCAAGGACCTGTAGCAAAGACACTTTCCAAAAATCCAGAATCAAAGGCTGCCTTCACCACAATCTCCGGCGCTCCGGTCGAGCGGCTCTACACCCCTCTGGATGTTCAGGCGCTGGACTATGACCGCGACCTCGGCTATCCGGGCGTATTCCCGTTTACCCGCGGCGTGCAGCCCACCATGTACCGGGGCCGTTACTGGACGATGCGCCAGTACGCCGGTTTCGGGAATGCCAAGGAAACCAACGCCCGGTACCGCTATCTGCTGCAGCAGGGCCAGACCGGTCTTAGCGTTGCGTTCCATCTTCCGACCCAGGCCGGCTACGACAGCGACCATCCACTCTCCATGGGTGAAGTCGGAAAGGTCGGTGTCGCAATCGACCACATCGACGACATGAGAGCTCTTTTCAACGGCATTCCGCTGGACAAGGTCACCACGTCCATGACGATGAATGCCCCCGCCGGCGTGCTGCTTTCCATGTATCTGGCCATCGCCGAGGAACAGGGCGCGAGCTGGGACAAGGTCGGCGGCACCGTACAGAATGACGTTTTGAAGGAAATCATCTGCCGCGGCCAGTACATCTATCCGCCCAAGCAGACGATGCGCCTCACGGTCGATCTGATCGAGTTCTGCCAGAAGAAGGTCCCGCGCTGGAACACCATCAGCATCAGCGGGTATCATATTCGCGAGTCCGGCTCGACGGCCGCCCAGGAAATGGCTTTCACGCTGGCAGACGGCATCGCCTACACCCAGGCCTGTATCGACCGCGGCATGGATGTCGATTCCTTCGCACCGCGCCTGAGCTTCTTCTTCAACGCCTTCACGAACGTGCTCGAAGAAGTCGCCAAGTTCCGCGCCGGCCGCAGATACTGGGCGAAGGTCATGAAAGACCGCTTCAAGGCAAAAGATCCGCGGTCCATGATGCTGCGCTACCATGTACAGACCGGCGGCGTAACGCTTACCGCGCAGCAGCCCCTCAACAATATCGTCCGCGTTGCCCTGCAGACCTACGCAACGGCTCTTGGCGGCGGACAGTCCCTGCATACCAACTCGTACGACGAAGCTCTCTGTCTGCCCACCCAGCAGGCGGTCACCGTTGCCCTCCGCACGCAGCAGATCATCGCTGAGGAAAGCGGCGCAACCGATACGTGCGATCCGCTCGCCGGCTGCTACTACGTGGAAAACATGACCAACAAGATCGAAGCGGAAATCGACGACTACATCAAGAAGATCGACGCCATGGGCGGGACCCTTACTGCAATCGAGCAGGGCTATATCCAGAAGGAAATCCAGAATAGCTCCTACCGGTTCCAGAAGGAAATCGAAAACAACGAGCGCGTTTACGTCGGCATCAACAAGTACACCATGGAAGAGCCACCTCCGACCGGTCTTCTCAAGATCGACATGTCCGTTGGCGAGCAGAAGACTGCCGAACTCAAAGAGTTCCGCGCCAAGAGAGACCAGGCAAAGTGGAAAGCAGCTCTCGACAAGCTTGCCCAGGTTTCCCAGACGAACGAAAACGTCATTCCGTATGTCATCGAAGCCGTGAAGGCCAAAGCAACGGTCGGCGAAGTCTGCGACGTGTGGCGCAAGGTTTACGGCGAGTACCGGCCGAAAGAGTTTGTATAGACTGGGCTAATAAAGTTTTAACTTGCTATATCGGAGGACAATTTCATGGCCAGCAAAATTAAGATGATTATGGCAAAACCCGGTCTGGACGGACATGACCGAGGCGCCAAGCTCCTTTCGAGAATATTTGCAGAAGCGGGAATGGAAGTGGTTTACACCGGTCTGCGTCAGACACCTGAGATGATCGTTGCTGCCGCACTGCAGGAAGATGCAGACGTTGTCGGCCTGAGCAGCCTGTCCGGCGTGCACAACTACTTTTTCCCCAGAGTCGCCGAACTGCTGAAAGAGAAGGGCTTGAAGGATGTCCTTCTTGTCGGCGGCGGCATTATCCCGACGGAAGACTACGACTTCCTGAAAAAATCCGGCATGGCCGCCGTTTTCGGACCCGGCACGCCGACCACGGAAATCGTGAGCTTCATTCAGAGCAACGTGCGGAAACGCTAAAAAAGTAAAGGCATCGATTCGGCAAGGACACACATCCTTAGCGTATCATGCCATGACGGTAAGGAACCCGTCCGCGATGCGGTCGGGTTCCACAAGTCTCACCCGCCCTACTTCCCGGCTCATACAGTGAAACTCTCAAGGGTTCTAATTCATTATGATCGGGGGCCTCTTTATTGTATATAGGCTGTTCCCCCACTAGGGACTTACAAAACGGGTTCATTTCAAGGCATGCTGTGTTGCGGGGTATAGTGGGTCCCCTTCCCGTTTTGAAGTCATCGCAGGTAGTGAAAGGAATTTTGCCATAATGTCCGATGACTACGCAGCCCAAATCATGGAGGGCTCTTCCCGTGCAGCCGCGCGTCTGATTTCCTGGCTCGAGGACGAAGATGCGAGAGCGTATGAATGGATGCCAAAGCTCTACCCGCATACGGGCCGAGCATATATAATCGGAATCACCGGAGCGCCGGGGGCCGGCAAGAGCACTCTCACAGACAAACTGGCCCGTACTATACGCAGAAACGGCCTTTCCATCGGAATCATAGCCGTCGATCCCTCCAGTCCATTCACCGGGGGCGCCCTGCTCGGCGACCGGGTCCGCATGAGCGAGCTAAGCAACGATCCTGAGATTTACATTCGGAGCATGGCCACCCGTGGATTCCTCGGTGGAACAGCCAAGGCCACGGGCGACGTCGTCAAGGTCCTGGACGCGCTCGGCAAGGATGTGATCATAATCGAGACTGTCGGTGTCGGTCAGGACGAAATCGATATCATCGGCATCGCCGACACTACCTGCCTCGTACTGGTTCCCGGGCTGGGGGATGCCATTCAGAGCATGAAAGCCGGCATCATGGAGATCGCCGATATTTTCGTGATAAACAAGGCCGATAAGCCAGGAGCCGATCAGCTTTGCGGCGAGGTTTGCAGCCGCCTGGATATCGATTCTCAGATCCAGGCCAAAGCATGGACTCCCCCCGTGGACAAAGCGATCGCCGTTGAGGATATCGGCATCGAAGAACTCTGGCAGTCCATCGAGGGGCACCGCAAGCACCTGCAGGAAACGGGGTTGTTTTACGAAAAGAGGCGCAACAGAACCTATCAGGAGACTCTGCGCATGATCCACAACGAACTTTTCAGAGTCGTGCGCGAGTCCCTGCAGCAGGACGGAAGGCTCGATAAGGCTGTCGAGCGGATTATGAGCAGAGAGCAGGACCCTTACACGCTTATGCGTGAAATTGTCGGTGAGTGGCTTTCCATCCCCAAATCGCAGAAGGAGGCATATCATGAAGGTACTCAGAGTTGACCACATCGGAATCGCGGTAAACAATATCGAAGAAGTCAAGAAACTGTACAGCGACATCCTCGGGCTGAAGCACCTTGGAAGCGAGACCGTAGCTGAACAGAAAGTCACGACCGCCTTCTTTCCAGTCGGGGATACGGAAATCGAGCTTCTCGAATCCACCGCTCCTGACGGCCCTATCGGAAAGTTCATCGAGGCCAAGGGTCCGGGCGTCCAGCACGTGGCTTTCAGGGTCGAAAACATCGAAGAAGCCCTTGCCGAACTCAAGGCAAAGGGAGTTCGCCTGATCGATGAAAAACCCAGGAGAGGCGCGGGCGGCGCGAAAATCGCCTTCCTGCATCCCAAGGCCACCTTCGGCGTGCTCGTGGAACTCTCTGAGAGAGAATAATCAGCCAAGCTGCCGACCCAGCTATGAAAGACAACGCATCACGGCATTTTGACGTAGAAACCCCGCCTTCGCAAGGCGGGGTTTTTTATCATCGCAATCCGGTCTGATACCCCGCCTCCCTCAACAGCGCAGCTGCGGTGGGGTGTGGGGGAGCCGGCTCCCCCACGGTCTGAAAGCCTGGTATCATCTTGAACGCTCATTGGTATGAGGGGCGCAGGGGAGGATGCCGGTCCGCTTCTAGCCCGCCGAGGAAACCTTTGTGGTCCTCTTGCACCGGGACCTTACGAAGAGTATCAATCCGAGCAGAATCAGGCCTACAACCACATAATCCACCTGGTGCGAATACTTTTGAACCACCATCCAGTGCTCCCGCAGGGACATGCCGAGCCAGAGGAGGAAAGAGTTCCAGAGTGTCGCTCCGATCAGGGTCGCGAGCAGGAAGGGCAGCAGGCGCATTTTGCCCATTCCGGCCGGTATCGAGACAAGATGCCGGATTACGGGAATGAACCTGCTCAGAAAAAGCGTCAACGTTCCCCCCCGGCGGCTGAAGAAATTCTCGGTTATTTTGAGGTCGTGCTGGTTCAGCAGCAGGTATTTGCCCACTTTCAGAATAAAGGGTCTTCCGCCGTAATAGCCCATCGCATAGGAGATCGCGGCCCCCGTGACGGAACCGATGCTCGTTGCGAGAATCGAAAGCCATATGTTCCACTTGCCGTCCGCGACCATGAAGCCGACGAAAGGCATTACCGCCTCACTCGGCACGGGTGCGATCATGCTCTCGAGAGCCATCAGGAATCCGGCCCCGAAATAGCCCATCGCTTCAAGACAGTAGACGGCAAAACCGGTGATCGCGTTTGTGAGCACCCTATCCCCTTTCTCTGCGGTTTACGCCCTGCATTGACGAAGTTTCAGGATTTCTTCAGATTAAAGCTCTTGAAAAACTGGTCTATTTTCTTGCGAAGGAGGAACGCCGTTACCGAAAGCGCCACGGCCACTCCGACCACGACAGCAAGCTTTCCGTATTCCTGATACCGGAGGTATCCGCCGCTAAGAGTCAGAAGGATCGTTCCGAAAACCCGTCCCACGGAGCTCAGGGCAAGGAACTCGAGCGAACTCAGGTGGCCGAGTCCAAGGATGAAACACAGGTAATCCTTTGGAACTCCGGGAATCAGAAAAAGAATGAAAACGAGGGAAGCGCCCTTGCGGTCCAGCAGAAAATTGAAACGATCGAGGACCTTCCGGTCGACAACCTTTTCGACCAGCGGGCGTCCGAAGATCCTGGCCAGCATGAAGGCAGCGAACGAGCCAATGGTGAGTCCCAGCGTGGACAGTATAATTCCCCAGAAGATCCCGAAGAAATAGCCGCCGATGATTCCCGTGACTTCGCCCGGGACCGGAGCAAGCACGACCTGGGCCGCCTGAAGGACGATGAAGCCGAGAAACTTGATGGGGCCGAGGGACTGGAGAAATTCCCTGGCCTCTTCCTTGTTAAAGAAGACATGGATGTACCCGGTCTGCACCAAAATGAGCAGCACCAGGGCAATTGCGGCGAGGAATAAAACGAACCTCAGTATGGCACCGGATTTACTGACCTGTGGGGAAGGATCTCTTTTTTCGGGGTCTTGAGTCGGTTCTTCACAAATGACCATGCAGCAACTCGAAAATTAAGGGAATTTATAAGCCGACAAGTATTCTAACCGGCACCCCGCTCACAGTCCACCTTTCTGCCGCAAGCGAGGGCGGGAAATCCCGTCATCGGGGCGGCGGGATCGCGGTCCCCGCCGATCGTCCCTGTCCCAACTTTTTCATAAATCGGTCACATCGACCCGGAACAGGTGGTTTGGATATACATGAAATCGGGAAGTCGGGGAAGCTATTTGATATCTTCGCTCTCATGGAGGAGCACCACCGCCACCGCCCCGTGGGCTGCAAAACGAAAACCGCTATTGCCTCCAAGACAAATGAGGGGTATTTTGCGCTTCTCGCTGCCCCTTGATCACACACAAATCGCCCAGCCCGAACCCGCCAGCCCGAAACACGCGTCTCGCGCCAGACGGCATGATTCGCGGCATGGGCATCTGCGGGGGAAACATATCCCCCCGTGAAATGAAAGACCGTCATGTCGTTTAAATTGAAAGCAGCAAGCCACCGCCCTCTCGAACTCCCCTCGGACCCTGCCGGGCTCATCTCCGCAAAGGGGTCGAACATCCTCACCGATGCGGCTTACCTGATTCTCCTGACCCTGCTCGCGTTGCTGGTGCACGGCTATCACCTCGGCTTGGAAGATGAGGCGGTATACCTCCCCGCGATCAAATACAACATCGACCCCACGCTCTACCCGCACGATTCCGTCTTTTTTCTCGTGCAGATGAAATTCACGCTCTATGACAAGCTTATGGCCCTGCTCATCCGCGCCAGTCATGTGCGCCTGGAGCTTTTCGTTTTTGTCGCCCATATCGTGTCGCTTTTCCTCGTCCTGGCCGGATGCCTGCGCCTTAGCCGAAAAATCTTCGAAGCGCCGGAAGCACAGTGGGCATCCGTCACATTCATTGCCGCCCTGATGACGCTGCCTGTCGCCGGGACCGCGCTCCTGCTCGTTGACCAGCATCTTCATCCAAGGGCGTTCGCCACGGCCTTCATATTGTTTGCGGTAGCCGGTTCCCTCGAAAGAAAATTCCTGCGAAGTGCGCTCTGGATCCTGGCAGCCGGAGCCATCAGCCCTCTCATGGCCTTGCCCGGAGCGGTATTTGCCGCCTATCTCGCGGTTCCCCCGCAAAAGCGCAAACCTCTCGCCCTGCTCTTCCCCGCGGCAGTCGCCTCCCCTGCGGTCGCAGATGCGCCAATATGGGAGGAGGTGACAAGGGCGTACTTCTACATCACCCGCTGGAGCTGGTACGAGCTTCTCGGCGTCATCGGCCCCATTGTCATATTCTACGTGCTGAGTCTTTTCGGATCGACGGCCGTATCGAGGAATTTCTCCCTTATCTGCCGCCGTATTTCCATTTTTGGTCTTGTTGCCGCGGTGTTCTCCCTCATCCTGTGCACTCCCGCCTTCGAGAGATTTCTCGCGCTCCAGCCGATGCGGAGCTTTCATCTCGTCTATCTTCTCCTGTGCATCTATGCCGGAGGCCTGATCGGGCTGAAGGTGCTCAGGAATCGTTCTCTGCGCTGGATTCTGTTTTTCCTGCCGTTTTGCTTCGCGATGTTTTACGTCCAGCGTTGCCAGTTCCCGGCAAGCGACCACATCGAAATGCCCGGAATCCAGCCCAGGAACGAATACGCGCAGGCATTCGAATGGATTCGCCGGAACACGCCCAAAAGCGACCTGTTCGCTCTCGATCCGCGCTTCATGGAATCCGAAGGCGCGGAGTTCCACGGCTTCAGAGCGCTCGCCGAACGGAGCATGCTCGCCGACCTCGTTAAGGATGCGGTTGTTGTCAGCGTTCTGGTCACGGCAAACCGCCTCACGGACGAAAATGTCGTGAACGTATCGGCCGCAGCCGGGCAATGGCGGGAAGAGGTGGAAGCCACCCGCAACTGGAAGAACTTTACTCTCGAGGATTTTCGGGGGCTGAAGGACAGGTTCGGCGTAAAATGGGTCGTATTGGAAAAGCCGGGAATCGGCGGACTGGACTGCCCTTATGAAAACAAGACCGTGAAGGTCTGCCGCATCGAATGAGGCGGGCCGGATTTCCCGCAGACACTCAAGCATTACCAAAGAATGCTTTTGAAAAACGTGGGGAGCAAACTCCCCACACCCCTACGCCGCTGCGCGGCTCATTTTGGCGCCACGGCCGCGGGGTCCCGAGAGGCATCAACTTGAACGCAATTTGGTATTACAGGGGCCAGTAGGTGCGAAGGGTCGTCCCCCGGCCGGGGATCGACTTGAACGCAAAGACCCCGCCGGACAGCTCCGCGCGCTCCCTCATGCTGGTCAGGCCTATTCCCCTTTCCTCCCCCGCCGAAGGCTGGAGCGCGGCCATGTCGAACCCGACGCCGTTGTCCTTTATGGTGAGTTCGATACCGGAATCCGTCCACTTCATATGGATCTGGGCGGACTTGGCCTGACTGTGCTTTGCAATGTTGTTGAACGCCTCCTGCACAATCCGGAAAAGTACTATCTTCAGCTGCTCGGGGATGTTTATTTCGTCGATCTGAAACTCGCGCGCGACCCCGATTTCAGGATAATTGTTCGCATACTGGTCGAGATACCAGTCCAGCGCGGGAAGGAGGCCCACATTGTCGAGGATCGTCGGCCGGAGCGCCATCCAGATGCCCCGCACTTCTTCGATAATGCTTTTCACCTCGGCAATGGGATTGTCGAGACAGGAGGGGTCCGAGACGCCCCGCGACAACCGCTTGCGGGCCGTTTGCAGAGCGAATGTGACGGCGGTCAGATGTGAGCCGAGGCTGTCGTGGAGTTCCCCGGCGATTCTTTTTCTCTCCTCTTCCTGTGCGATGAGAAGCCTCGACGACAGGTGCTTGAGCTCCTCACGCGAGTTGTTGAGCGCGAATTCCGTCCTCTTGCGCTCGCTTATCTCCTCTTCCAACTCGTTCAGGGTCCCTCTGATTTCGAGATTGTTCATGCCGAGTTCGACTATCATCGTGGCAAGCTCGCTCAAAAACGAGAGCGCATCCCTGAACTGCCCTTCGGAGACGACCGGAACGGCGTTGAGCGCATTGATGTACTCCTCCGGATCGTAGCCGAACATCTCGGCCTGATTCCTGAAGTACTCCATGTGCGGCCTCTGGAAGAAGACCTGCCCGGTCTTTATGCTCGCGATATGAATTCCTTTTATTATGATCGGCGTTGCGCCGTCCATCAGCCCGTTTTCGCACTCGTTGATGCTCGACCTCTTCTGGCTCTGCAGTTGCTCGGTCAACAGGGCGTTGCTTTTCTTGCAGCGGCGCATCGAATCGGGGTAAGCCCGGTGAAACTTGGCGCAGATTTCCCTCCACCCCGTAGCGATCAGCACCTTCTGCATGGGATAGTCGACCAGCCCGGTGGTGAACCCCGTGGCTTTGGAAAAAGCCTGCAACACTCTGCGCAAAGCATCGATGTCGACAAGGTCCCTTATGCCGTACTTCCCGTCGACAAGATATCTGTGGATCCGGGAGGGCTGCTCCTCCACCCCGATATTCCTTTCAGCCTCTCCCTCAAGCTCTGCGACCCTGCGGCGCAACTGGAGCAACTCTTCTATCAGCTGCTCTTTTGTCTTCTCCTGGTCGATCATTAACCGCTCCCGGGTGTTAAAGTGCCTGAATCATGCCCTTCCCATTTTAGCGGGGAAGGGATATATTTCTATTCTAATTTGGGAATTCTTAAAAGAATAGTTGTGAGAAAATGAAGTTCCTGTCCATGAAAAGCGCTATTGAACAACATTCCCTCCGGTTTTCTATCGTGAAGGCAAACATTGATGAATAAACAAGAAGAATGCCTCGTTCACATCGACGAACCGCAGATCATGCGGCTGCTGGAAAAGCGGCGGCCCGATCCGGAACAGATTCGCGAAATTCTTGCAAAGGCCCTGGAACTCAAAGGACTCGATTCGAGCGAGGTTGCGACTCTCATAGCCGTGGACGACCCGGATCTTCTCTCGGAACTTTTCTCCACCGCGCGCCGGGTGAAGCAGGCCATCTACGGCCCCCGCATAGTCCTTTTTGCGCCTCTCTACATCTCAAACCTCTGCACCAACGAATGCCTCTATTGCGGCTTCCGCGCGGGCAACAGGGAAGTCACGCGCCGCGTCCTGTCCCAGGAGGAGATCGCGGCCGAAGTGAAAATCCTCGTCGAGCAGGGGCACAAGCGCATCCTTCTCGTCGCGGGGGAGAGCTATCCCGATGAAGGATTCGACTACATAATCAAGGCAATAGGAACGGTATACAAGACCAGGAGCGGGCACGGAGAAATACGCCGGGTTAATGTCAATATCGCTCCCCTGTCCCTGGAGGAGTTCCGTCAGCTTAAAGACGCGGGTATCGGAACCTATCAGCTGTTCCAGGAAACATACCATCGAGGAACTTACGCTCACATGCACCCCGCCGGGCGCAAGAGAAATTACGCCTGGCGCATCGAGGCTTTTGACCGGGCCATGCAGGCAGGAATCGACGACGTCGGCATCGGCGTTCTTTTCGGACTCTACGACTGGCGGTTCGAGGTCCTTGCAACGCTCGGGCACATCAATCACCTCGAGAGCACCTTCGGCGTCGGCCCGCATACAATCAGCGTGCCTCGTCTCGAACCCACCACGGGATCCGATATAGCATGCTCCCCGCCTCATCCCGTCAGCGATTCGGATTTTTGCAAAATCGTTGCCATATTCCGCATGGCCGTTCCCTACACCGGCATCATCATGTCCACCCGGGAAAACGAAGATGTGAGGCGGGCCACCCTTGCCCTCGGGGTGTCGCAGATCTCCGCGGGCAGCCGGACCAATCCCGGCGGCTACGCGGACGGGATCATGGATGAAAACGCCCAGTTCCAACTGGGGGACCACCGCAATCTGGACGAGGTCATCGGCGACCTCGCCACACTCGGCTATATTCCTTCCTTTTGCACGGCGTGCTACCGCCTCGGGCGAACGGGCGAGGACTTCATGGCTGTCGCAAAACCGGGAGACATCAAGTACCGGTGCGATCCAAACGCTCTATCGACATTTCTCGAGTACCTGATCGACTACGCTCCGGCCGAAACCCAAACGGCCGGAGAACGGCTGATCTCTTCCCAACTGGAACGGATGAGCGCGCGCGAGCGTGCAACGGCATCGAAAATGCTGGATCGCGTGCGTGCAGGCAACCGCGATGTCTATGTCTAGAATGTACCAAGGAACGCTTTTGAAAAGCGTGGGGAGCTGCGCTCCCCACCCCCTCTCGCCGCTACGCGGCTCATTTTGGCGCTGCGGCTGCGGCCGTTGGCCCGCAGCCGCCAGCACCGGACGGTCCCCCATCTTAGAGCGAGGAGAGCGTTCATGATGAAGACGCCTCGCGGCATGCGAGTGCATATCTCCATATTCGGACGCAGGAATGTCGGAAAATCGAGCCTTCTTAACGCGATCACACGCCAAAATGTCGCGATTGTCTCGGAGTTTGCCGGAACGACCACGGACCCGGTGGAAAAGCCGATGGAGCTTTTGCCTCTCGGTCCCGTGCTCTTCATCGACACGGCGGGCATTGACGACGAAGGGGCGCTCGGCAGGCTCCGGGTGGAAAAAACGCGTCAGGTTTTCGACAGGACCGACATCGGTGTCCTGGCAGCCGACGCCGCAGCCTGGACGGCCTTCGAAGAACGGATGCTCGAGGAACTGCGCGGCCGGGAAATCCCCGTTATCGTCGTTCTGAACAAGCGCGACACGGCAGTGCCGGACCCCGGCTTGCTCAAGACCCTTTCCGAGCGCAAGATTCCTTTCGTTTCGACAATCGCCCCCTCGGGCGAGGGAATCCCCGCGCTCCGGCAGGCTCTGCTGGATACCGCACCCGCCGACCTGATAAACAATCCGACAATCGCGGGCGACCTCGTGGGACCCGGAGAATTGGCGGTCCTTGTGGTGCCCATCGACAAGGAGGCCCCCAAGGGAAGGCTTATCCTGCCGCAGGTGCAGACCATACGCGATCTTCTGGACAGCGACTCGATGAGCCTGGTCGTCAAGGAGCGCGACCTCGGGGCGGCCTTCGGCAGGCTCACCGCGCCCCCCAAACTCGTCATCACCGATTCCCAGGCATTTTTGAAGGTTGCGCAAGACACCCCGCCCGAGATCCTCATGACGAGCTTTTCGATCCTTTTTTCCCGCTTCAAGGGCGACCTGTCGACCCAGGTGGAAGGCGCTCTGGCCGTGGAAAAACTCAAGGCCGGCGATCGGGTTCTCATCGCCGAGGCATGCACGCATCACCCGATCACAGAAGACATCGGCCGCGTAAAGATACCGAACTGGCTAACCCGCTATGTTGGCGCCGAGCTCGAAATATCCCATGTCCAGGGGCACGATTTCCCTTCGGACCTGTCGCCCTACAGCCTCATCGTGCACTGCGGCGCGTGCATGTGGAACCGCCGCGAAATGCTGAGCCGCATCCTGCGCTGCAGGCAGGCAGGCGTCCCGATAACCAACTACGGTCTTGTGATTGCATACAGCTTGGGTATACTTGACAGGGCATTGCAGCCCTTCCCCGCCGCTCTCGGGATTTTTCGCGAAGCACGCGCAAGGGCGGCGCCATGAAGAAGGACCGTGAGGAGGATCGCGGGTTTATCCTTGAATGGCTCAGGGAGGAAAACACGGAACGGCTCCGGGACTTGTGGCGCGCCGCCGATCGGACGAGGCGGGAATGTGTTGGAGAGGCGGTGCACCTGCGTGCGCTCGTCGAGATCTCCAACACCTGTGTTCGGCAATGCGCCTACTGCGGCTTGCGCGCGGGCAACGCCGGACTGGAGCGCTACCGGATGAACCGGGAGGAAATCCTCCGGTGCGTGCGGGACTCGGAGGCGCTGGGCATCGGAACGGTTGTCCTGCAGGGCGCAGAGGACTTCGGGCTTTCGCGGGAGTGGATCGCGGACATCGTCAGGCAGATCAAGCAGGAGACCTCGATGGCCGTAACCTTGAGCTTGGGCGAACGGACGATTCATGAGCTCGAGACCTGGCGCGATGCAGGGGCGGATCGCTACTTCCTTCGGTTTGAAACATCCGACCCCGATCTGTACAAAAGAATTCATCCGCCTCGCAGAACGCGGCCCATCAGCCGCATCCGGCTTCTGCAAAGACTCAAAAATCTCGGATACGAAACAGGCAGCGGTGTCATGATCGGAATTCCGGGTCAGAGCTACACCAGCCTCGCCAACGATATTCTGCTTTTCCGTCAACTTGATCTCGACATGATCGGCGTGGGCCCCTGGCTGCCGAATCCGGCAACTCCCATGGGGGCTCTGCGCGACATGTTCCCGGATTGCCCGGACCAGGTTCCGAACACGGAGGACATGGCCTACAAGGTGATCGCCCTGACGCGGATCCACTGCCCGGAGGCCAACATTCCTTCAACGACCGCGCTTGCCACCCTCAATGCGGAGAACGGGTACGAACGGGGTCTGAACCGCGGAGCAAACGTGATCATGCCAAACTGCACCCCCGCCGGGTACCGCAGGAAATACGAGATCTATCCGAAAAAAGTGCTTTTATCCCATCCAAAATCCAACGTTGAGGGAATTTGCTTGCGCATCGCATCATTGGGCCGCCAAATCGGAAGAGGCCAGGGACAACGCATCAGGCACGAGAAATGTGAGAAGCGGTATGCGACTTTGCCGATGAGTACAAGGGGAGCAGCATGAGCGACAACTCGAAAGAACCTACCGAACTTGCAGTCTGCATGGGGAGTTCCTGTTTTTCACGGGGCAATAAACGCAATATCCGGCTGATAAAGGAGTACATCGACACGCATGGACTTTGCGGCAAGGTCGTCCTCAAGGGCCACCTGTGCGAAGGGCTTTGCAAAGACGGTCCCAACATCTCCGTCGACGGCCAGGTATTTAACTCCATCGACTCCGATTTTCTTGAGTTCATACTTGAGGACCATCTCAAGCTGCGGGAATAAGGAAGACAGATGAACGATAGAACGCCCATATTCACCGAAAGAACCGAATGCCAGGATTGCTTCAAGTGCATCCGGGAATGCCCCGTGAAGGCAATCAAGGTTGAGAACGCATGCGCCGCCGTTATTCCCGAGTTCTGCATCATGTGCGGCCACTGCGTGGAAATATGCCCCAACGGCGCAAAACATGTCCGGGACGACCTTAAGCGCGCCCGAAGCCTTCTCGCCGAAAAAGAGCGCGTGTTCGCATCCCTTGCCCCTTCCTTCATCAGCGAGTTTCCCGACATTCCGACGCCCGCCGTGATCCGTGCCCTGAAAAAGCTCGGGTTCTACGGAGTCTCCGAAACGGCCCTCGGCGCGGAACTGGTCTCAGGCAGCACCGCAAAGCTTCTCGAAGACAGAACACCGCGAGTGATCATCTCGACGGCCTGTCCCGTCGTGGTGAATTACATCAGGAAGTACTATCCCCAGTATGCCAATTGCCTGATGCCGCATGCATCTCCGGTCCTTGCCCACTGCAAGCTCCTGCGCCAGCAGTACGGCTCGGATATCGGGATCATCTTCTTCAGCCCGTGCATCGGAAAGAAAAAGGAAGCCGACGAGAATCCCAATGTGCTCGACGTCGCATTGACCTTCGAGGACATGAGGCGCTGGATCATCGAGGAAGGGCAATCCTTTGAAAGCGGGGCGCCCGACTCCGAGACCTTCGTCCCCTATTCCGCCAAGGAAGGCGCGCTCTATCCCATCGACGGCGGGATGATGGCCGGTGTAAAGGCAAGCTGCAGCATCATGGAAGCGGATTGCATGTCGTTTTCGGGCATCCGCAACATAAAGAAGGCAATTTCGGGCCTCAATGAAATGCGCCTCTCGCACCCCCTCTTCCTCGAACTGCTGGCGTGCGAGGGTGGATGCGTAAACGGCCCGAAGTCGAGCCAGAGAAGCGCTACGGCCTGGAAGCGGTGCCAGATCATCCAATACGCAAGATATCCCCAGGCGGAAATCCCGAGGCCGCTCGAAGCTCCGGTCATGACCAACATCACCCCGGACCCGGTGCCCGTCAAGGAATACAGTGACAAGATCCTCCAGCAGGTCCTCCAGACGGTCGGCAAGTACGGCCCGGAAGACGAACTCAACTGCGGAGGCTGCGGCTACGACAACTGCCGCGAGTTCGCCAAGGCCCTCATAGACGGCAAGGCCGAGAAGGTGATGTGCGTCACCTACATGCGCAAACTCGCGCAGAAGAAGGCCAACGCTCTCATGGAAAATGTCCCCAGCGCCATTGTCCTGGTCGATGAGGACATCCGCATCATTGACTGCAACCTCAATTTCGCGAAGATTCTGGGCAACGACGTGGAGAAGGCGTTTCGCGACAAGCCGGGGCTCGAAGGCGTGTTCCTCCGGGAGATCGCTCCTTTCTACTCCCTTTTCAAGACGGTGCTCGAAAAGGAAGAGGACATGCTCAACCGCGACCTGCGCTACAAGAAATCCGTTCTCCACGTGGATATCTTCTCCATAGAGAAGCAACGGGTCGTCTGCGGCATTTTCCAGGATATCACCAAGCCCACCATCCACAAGGAGGCCATGATCCAGAAGGCTCAGGACGTCATCAAAAAGAATCTGGCCACCGTACAGCAAATCGCCTATCTGCTCGGCGAAAATGCCGCGGAATCCGAAGTGATTCTGAATTCCATCATCCAGTCCATCACAACGCCGGAGTTGGAATGATTAAGACGACCAGGGATTTTTTCCTCGATATCGACTATTACCAGTTCTGCAAGCACGGGCAGTATGTCGCGGGCGATGTGGTGGTTACCCACAAAATCAAGGAGGAAAACCGGGTTATCACCTGCCTGTCGGACGGCCTGGGGAGCGGGATCAAGGCGAGCGTCCTTGCAACCCACACAGCCACGATGGCGCTTAAATACACTTCCAACTACGCCGACGTGACCGAGACGGCGGAAGTTATCATGGACACGCTTCCCGTCTGCAAGGTGCGGAAAATCAGCTACTCCACCTTCACCATCGTGGACGTGAACAGTTCGGGACATGCCCGCATCATTGAGCACGGCAATCCGAACTACGTGCTCCTGCACGGGACGGAACTCATCAATGTGCCGAGGGCCCCGATTCAATTGAAGAAATGGCACGACAGGGAAGTAAATATCTCCGAGTTCGATTTCCACATCGGAGACCGGATTCTCTATTTCTCGGACGGCGTGAGCCAGGCGGGCATGGGGCTCCGCGACTACCCGCTCGGATGGGGGCGCAGGGACGTCATCAAGCACATCCAGCAGTGGATCGGCTGGGAAAAGGGGATTTCCTCCCGCGCGCTCGCAAGGAAAATTGCCGTGCATGCGCGCCAGATCGACTCCTACGAGCCCAAAGACGACATTTCATGCGGAGTCATGTACCTGCGCCATCCCCGGATGCTTCTTTTTGTCACCGGCCCGCCCTTCGCTCAGAACAAGGACGGGGAGATGGCAAACATCGTGCGGTCCTTCAACGGCCGGAAGGTGATCTGCGGCGGCACCACGGCACAGATTCTCAGTCGGGAACTGGACGAAGAGATCGAGATGGACCTGGATAACCTGGACCCCGAAATTCCGCCCCCATCGAGAATGGCCGGGATCGAACTGATAACCGAGGGGACGCTCACGCTCAGCAAGGTCGCCGAACTCCTTGAACGCGGTCAGAAGGCCGAATCGTCACGCACAAACGCCGCGACCTCGCTCGTGTCCATTCTGCTTGACAGCGATGTGATCCACTTTGTTGTAGGCACGCGTATCAATGAGGCACATCAGGACCCGAACCTGCCGATCGAATTGGACATTCGGCGCAATATCATCAACAAGATTACGACCCTGCTGGAGGAGAAATACCTGAAGGAAACCCACAAGAGGTTCATGTAAGGGGAGAACGCCCGAAACCGGCTCTTACGAACGGCCGTGGCTCAAAGCGCTGATCTATTTGTTGAACTCCTTACGCCACCTGGCGACGTATTCGTCCACGGCAGCCGGTGGAAACCCCTTCGCCTGCATCACGTAATGGATGTAGGCGAAGATAACGGGGGTCTTCATGTTGGCATCTTCCGCGTAGAATGCATCGATTGCGCGGATGGTGTCCTGATACGTCGCTTTCGGATCTGCGACGAATTTGATCCAGGGTTTTTTTTCATCCGGCAGCAGATCTATGTTTATCAGCAGAAAAGCCAGGCCTCCGTCAAACATGCCGTGCATGTAGCTCACTTTTGTCCTCGAATCCCACTGCTTCCAGCCGTTGCCATTCAGAAGATCCCTGTCCAGGTGCCGCGTGTAGGCCCCTTCCTGGCAATGCGCCACGCAGCACGGCAGGAACAATGCAATCGCCGACAAAAGCAGCAAGTGCTTATGGAAGACTCCCCGCAAGGACAATTTGAAGTGGAGCGCTCTTCGGGATAGCGCTCGACAGCCTGATTTGAGCGACTCTGAAAGAATAGCCGACAAACTCCACCCTCCCGAAGACACACCGGTTTTCGACGGCAACTGAAGCAATCCGCGCCCCCCGCCCTGCCCTATCCCATGAATCGCCACCCATAGTATTGGACGAAGGAGCCACCTGCAAGAGATATCGAAGGAAGCAGAGTTGAAGCGCCGAATTTATGACTTCGCCCAATCCTCGCGCCTATGCAGTGAACATTTCCGATTCCCAAATCACGTAGTTTGAGGTTCCTCTGATTTTTTGCCATAGGCCATATAATAGACCAATGGAACAACGATCAGCGTAAAGAAGGTCGAAACCGCTATGCCGAAGATCAACGCCCAGGCCAGGCCGGAAAAGATGGGATCCAGGGTAATTGGCCAGGCGGCGAGCATGGCGGCAAGAGATGTGAGAAAGATGGGTCGAGTTCTTAGGGCGCCGGCCTCTATGAGTGAGCGAACGAGGGGTTTGCCCTCTCTTTTTCGTTCCTCGACGAACTCGATGAGCAGGATCGAATTGCGGGTGGCGATCCCCGACAGGGCGATCATGCCGATCATGGCTGTCGCCGTAAAGTAGACCGGGTTGCCGTAGCCGCCCACCGGATGGTCCGTGATCAGGTTCAAGAGCCAAAAGCCCGGGAGAATGCCTATGACCGAAAGGGGAAGTGCAATGAGCTGGATGGCCGGAAGAAGATAGCTCCCGGTCTGATAGAGAAGCAGCAGGTAAATCCCAAGCACCGCAACTCCGAAGGCAATGCCCAGATCCCGGAAGACCCGCAGCGTGATATCCCATTCCCCTTCACCGGACCAGATTATGTCGAAGCCCTTGAGCTGATCGTCCTTTGCGACCTTGTCTTCGAGAGTAAGCACCGCATTGGGAGGCGGAAGGCCGGCTGTTTCTCCGAAGACGTAAACCACGGGCTGCAGGTTCTTGTGGAAAACGGGCTGGTCGATGGTTTCATCTTCGAAGGCTCCAAGCTCTGAGAGAAATACCCTCTCACCCGTCATGCCCTGGATCATGAGTTGATTGAGACTCGCTTCGAGCGCCCGATCCTTCTTCCCGAACTGCAGTTTGATGAGAACAGGATTTACTTCATTCCCCCGTCGAAGTGAGCTCGGAGCCATTCCCATTACCGTTCCCTGGAGAGTCTCGGCGATCTGCTGGTCGCTTATTCCGTGAAGCGCCGCTTTGGTTCTGTCCACCCGGAAAACCGCTTTTCGCTCGGGAGCCACCAGAATATCGTCCACATCCACCACCCCTTGAGTGGACTCCATGATACGCCTGACTCCTTTGGCTGCCTGGACAAGATCTTCGTAGGGCTGACCGATCCGGCCGTACACTTCGGCAACCAAAGTTGCAATGACTGGAGGACCCGGCGGGCTTTCAACGATCTTGATATTGGCGCCGAAATGGTCTGCGATACGTTTGAGATCGTTCCTCAGTCTCAGGCCCAGGGCATGACTTTGCTCGGTCCTCCGTTTCTTGGCGATAAAATTGATCTGCAGATCCCCTACGTTGGCTCCTTGCCTCAGGTAGTAGTGGCGTACCAGGCCGTTGAAGTCGACGGGGCTCGCTGTTCCCGCATGCAGGCCTACATCGGTCACCTCGGGAACGCGCACCAGGTAGTCGGAAAGGGCATAAGCGGCAGCCTGAGTGGTTTCGAGAGTTGTCCCTCTGGGCATATCGACAACCACCTGGAGCTCGTTTTTGTTGTCAAACGGAAGCATCTTGAGCGGTACACGCTGGGATAGGACCAGCCAGACGGCGAAACACAGCAGAACGGCAACAGTCCCTAAAATTCCCAGCCGAAGGCTCCTGTGGCGTATGATGGATTCAATCACGCGGTCGTAGATCTTGAAAAGAGTGCTCTCTTCAAGGGAAAAGGATTTTTCATGCGGCTTATCGTAGACCCCGCCCAGCATGTGGAGCGAGAGCCAGGGAGTGATGGTGAAGGCGACAAGCAGACTCATGAGCATGGCGACAGGCACATTGAGCGCCATGGGAGCCATATAAGGACCCATCATCCCCGTAATGAAAAACATGGGGATGAAAGAAATGATCACAGCCAGGGTGGCCAGGATAATGGGAGGGCGCACTTCGTTCACGGCGCTCACGACCGCTTGAAACGGCGGTTCCTTTCGCATGGAAAAATGACGGTGAATGTTTTCCACATCCACTATGGGATCGTCCACCACCAGACCGAGAGACAGGATCAGGGCAAAGAGGGTAACACGGTTGATGGTGAAGCCGAGAAAGTAGTTGATGAGCAGAGTGAAGCTGAAAGTGACCGGCACCGCGAGAGCGATGATGATTCCCTCGCGCCATCCAAGGGTGTAGGCCAAAAGCAGGACCACGATGGCAATGGCGATCAGGAGCGCTTCCACGAGATCATTCACCTTCTCATCGGCGGTATTTCCGTAATCCCTCGTGAGACGCAGATGAACTCCCTGGGGCAGGACCTCGCGGGAGAACCGTTCGGCTTCCTTTCGCACCTCTTCCGAAACCCAGACCGCGTTGGTGCCCTTCCGCTTGGCCACCGCCACCGTCACCGAAGGGTAGTCCTTGAATGGCTCGATTCCGGACGGCAGATCCGCATGTCCGCCTTCTGCGGCTGGATCGAGGGGAGAGTAGGCTTTTCTGCCAAAAGCAATGGTCGTGTAGGTTTCCGGATCGGCCGGACCATCCCGGACCGCAGCAACCTCACTCAGATAAACGGGCCGCATCTCCCGCACCCCGACAATCAGGCTCTCGACCTCATGGACCGAAGCCAGAAAGCGCCCTGCATCCAATCGCACCTCCTTGTTATCGGAGGCGAGATTTCCCGAGGGGAGCGCCACGTTCGCTCCCCGTATGGCCTGCTGAATATTCTGGATCGTTATTCCGCAGCCAGCCATTTGCTGGGGAGAAAGCTCAACCGTGATCTGCCGGGGCCGACCTCCAACGATAAAAGTGCGCCCAGCGTTTTTCACCGCCTGGAGCTGGATTTCGAGTTCCTCTGCCATACGTCGTAAGTCGTAGTCGCTGTAGCGATTGCTGTAGAGCGTGAGCTTTACGATGGGTACATCATCGATCTCGACGGGTTTGACCACCCATCCGGTCACTCCGGGCGGAACCTGATCAATATTGGACTGGATTTTGTTGTATAGCTTTACCCAGCTTCGTTCCCGATCCTGCCCCACATAGAAGCGCACCGTGATGACGGCCTGGGAGGGAAAACTTGTCGAATAGACGTATTCCACACCATCGATTTGGTAGAGAAGCTTTTCAAGACGTGTGGAAACCTGTCGTTCAACCTCGCGGGCCGATGCCCCCGGCATGTTCACCATCACATCGGCTATGGGAACCACGATCTGAGGGTCCTCTTCCCTCGGAGTGATCCATAGGGCTAGGGTGCCTGCAATCAGACTGATGAGAATAAGGAGGACCGAGAGGTTGCCATGCAAAAAGGCCACGACGATACGGGTCATCCAGTGGTGTTGTTCGGCGTGGGGCTGGGGTTCCGGATTTTGAGGATCGACGGGCTTCGAGCTTCCGGTATCCGACGGGGAACTGCTCATGGGATGATCGCCTCCTCGTTTTCGTTGAGACCCGAGAGCACCTCGATGAGGTCTCCGTGGCTTTCCCCGAGTGTAACGAAGCGGCGCTGGGGATACCCGTCCATGTCGATTACTTCCACCATGGGAAGCTGGCCGACCTCACTCACGGCTTTAGAGGGAATCACGAGGGCGTCATACTGGCTGTAAGGAATCCGGAGACGCCCGAAGAGGCCATTTACAAGTCGCTGTTCTGCCGGCAGGCTCACCTTCACGAGAACCGTTCGTGTACTGGGGTCCGACTGGGGAACGATTTCCCGGATTTTTCCCTCTAAAGTCAGATTCAGCGCATCGATATGAACTTGCAGGTCCTGCCCCGTTTTCAGGTATTGAATGAGGGATTCGGAAAGGGCGGCATGCAGTTCGGGGTGGGCGGGGGTTTCCAGAAAAAAGAGCGACTGGCCCGGGGAAGCCATATCGCCCACGTTGATCATCTTTCGGACCACCTGACCGGTGAAGGGAGCCTGAATCACGGTGTAGCTCAACATGGTCCGGGCTTCGGCAATGGCAGCCTCAGCCTGCTCCTTTTGAGCCTGGGCTCTTGCGATTTCGCCCTGGGCTGCCTGTACTTCCTGGAGCGCCGCGTCTGCCCGGGCTTCGGCTATGTCCTTCTGCGCACGGGCATGCTCCAGTTGCTGGCCGGTTGCTGCCTGATTGCGCTTCAGATCCTGGTAGCGGTGATAATCGGAGAGATCCTTTTTCTTACTGGCGCGCGTGGATTCGACTTGTGTCATGGCTGCCGCCAGTTTCGCCCGGGCTACTTCCACAGCCCGATCCATGGCCATGGACTGCGATTGAGCCTGCCGAAGCTTCGCCTGTATATCCCGGTCATCCAGACGAGCCATGACGGTCGGTTTGTCATCCTCATCGATTCCGACGACTTTATCCCCTTCTCGAACGAGGATCTCTTTAACCTGGGCCATGATTCGGCTGGAAACCATTGCCTCGTTCTGAGCTCGAAGGCTCCCCACCTGATCGATCACCAGGGGGTAGACCCTGCGCTCGACCTTTAGGGTATTCAATTTGCCCGGATGTGGCTTCGCTTCCGGCGGCCCGGATTCGACTTTGCGAACGAAAGCCCCGGCAAGCCACATCATCATACCGATCAAAAGAATCAGTACTCCCAGCCCCTTAGCTGCCTGGCGCAAAATGGTTCCCCGATTTTGTGATGGTTCACTCATTGTGCGCCTCCGTCAGTATTCCTTCGGCAAAGTCACCCAGCGATTGCTTGAGCAGTGCCTGGGATATTTTTACATCAAAGAGGGCGGCTGTGTAGGAGACCTCAACCTGGTTCCATGCTACCTCCGCCTGAAGCAGCGAATCGACCGTTACCACCTGATTGCGGTATAGATTCCTCACTTCTTCCAAAGCCTTTTCGGCCCATTGCTTTCTTTCTTGCGCCACCTCCAGCTTCTCTGCAGCTTCCTGAACAGCTAGGGCAGCTTGGTTGACCTCAAGGGCGATATCCAGGGCTACCTGTTCCCCTTGGGCCTCGATTTCCTTAAGGCGATTGCGTGCCTCACGGATTTTTGAAAAGCTGGCCCCTCCTTCAAAGATCGGCCATGTGGCTTGGAGGCCCAACATCCAACTCTCGGCGCTCTTGCCCATAGGCTCCGAATCCCATTGACGCCAAGCGGTTGCTCCTATTTTCGGCAATAGCCCTCCTCGAGCGGACTTAACCCTTTCGCCAGCGGATTGAACCAGAAATCGAGCGGCTGCCATCTCCGGGCGGTTGTCCAATGCCTTTTTCACCAAAGCACCCGCGTCTTCCTGAGTTTTTTCGGGAGGAGAGCGCAGGGAAATAACTGTTCCCGGATCGGGGATTTCTTCGGGGCGAATGGATCTGGTCAGAAGGCGCTCGATCCCGGCCTGGAGCCTGCGAGCCCCAGTGCGGGCCGTCACCAGATGGTCATGGGCTTCGGAGGTGCGCACCTTGAGGCGAAGGACCTCGCTTGGTAAAGCCATCTCTGCGCGGATGCGGGCTTCGCACAGGCGTTCATCCGTTTTGGCCGCATCGAAAGCCCGCTCAGCCACTCCAATGAAGCCAAGTCCTTGCAGCCAGCGGTAGTAAGTTTCAGATACTTTGGCTACCAGACGATTGCGCCCCGCCTGTAGTTCAGCCTTGATGGAACTGTGTTGCCCGAGTGCCGCCTTTCGGCCGTACCACCGGCTTCCTCCCTCGAAAAGGACCCATTCTCCCTGAATCCTTGAGGCTAGATTCTGCTGTTGGCCCGGATCATTGAAATTGATGTTGGGATTGAAGCGTCTTTGGTTGACGATATTCATGAGGGCATAAACAGGATTGTTCGTAGAGTTGAAATCCTCTGAAAGCACCAGCCGCGGATAGAAGGCTGCCTCGGCCTGCAGCACCTGCTCGGATGCCGCACCGATTCGCTGCTGGATTTGCTCCAGTTCGGGACTGGCTCTCAAGGCATCCTCAATAGCTCGATCAATGGTGAGAACGCCTGATCGAGCATCGTCGGATCGATCTGGAGATTTTTCCCGCTCTTTCATGATGAGGCTGGTTTGCAGTGGCCCTTTTTCTTTGACCAGAGGTTGATCTTTCCGCGCACAACCCTCCAATACCGCCCCGCTTGCCAGCAACACCCAGAGTGCACTCGGAATTATACATCCGATTACTTGAAACAAACGTCCACCCACGCTTATCCCCTTCAGACACGAGTAATATCGAAAGAACTCCGGGAACCATGGCTGAAAAAGAGCTGTGCGAGGGAACCTGCACATGGAAGAACATGGATCAACGGTTGCATCTAGAGATAGATAGGCTGCGATATTCCCTCGGATATTCCGGCTATTCCATGCAATATGTTTCAGGTGGATGACTAGGCCAGAGAAAATGTGAAAGCCGCAATGGTACAGACCGAGGAGCCCCCTTTAGACCCGTTCACGAAGAGCGCCCTCCGGTACTCCATCGTGTTTGCTTCTTGGCCGGTGTCACGGTCAGGACCAATCCATCGACCTTCTCAACCACAGCCTTATCGCCTGGCCGGAAAGGAGCGCTGCTTACGGCCATCCAGAGTTCTCCATAAATGGAAACCCGCCCCTCGCCATCACACCAGTCTTTTACTTCGGCCACTTTACCAGGCATGCCTTCTGGCCTGGAATGATGCGAATCTCCAGGAAAGGCATGTTGTCCTTTACACCAGGAAGAAGAAGGGTGGACACCTCACTCCGCGTAGGATTCCTATGACGCGAACACTCCATGGAATCTTGACAAAGCGTTATGAGAATCGTGATGGCAACAAACCCTGGGTATTCTGGCACACTTACCGCAGCAGCAAGACAGGAGAGCTGAAGGAGCGGCAGGGTTACAGTCCAATAACCGTAACCCCTTGAAATCCTTGGTTGCCCCCGGGGTGACTCGAACACCCGGCACCGAGATTAGGAATCTCGTGCTCTATCCACCTGAGCTACGGGGGCGGAATGGCCCTCTTATATATTCTTCCCGCCCGTTTGGCAACCCTTTGTTCTGATCCGCCCGCCTCTTCTCATCCGGCCAAACCCTAAGCAGTCCAGCTATAGTCCAGCTTCGTGTCTCCGGTTTGATAGTCATCCCGGGGAGGAGGTCGTCTCGAAAGTTCATCCGAGGGAATCGGACCTTCGATTGAGAGAGGCTATCAATTCCCTCCAGAGCCTCAAACGGGACCACCTGCTCGGAAGTTCAGCGACGCGGCGGAGGCGTCTCCACCTGGATGAATAAAAGGACACCCCAGGCAATACGCTGCTGCCAAACAGGGAGATCTCACGCCACACGGCCTCCGTATCCAGTAAGCCTCTGCATTCAGCCGGGACGATCTGGCGATGGAGTTCGACAGGAGCCGCGCCGTTCTCCCTGCGAAATGATGCCGACACCGTTGAGCAACTCCGCCAGCTCGATCAATTCTTGGCGCAAAAGGCTGTTGCGATGTCTATTGAACCGACCATGATGAGGGGGGGCGAGGGATCATCCCTGCGCTTTGGTGTCCTGAGAGATATCACCTTGAACGCAATTTGGTATCAAACAGTTCACTGATTCAGGCAGACGCAACGAAAGTTGCAATATTGTGCAACTTCTTCTTCCTTGACATGTTTTTTCTCATATGCTGAACTGACACAGCATTTTTAGAGTCAAGAGCTATTTGATATTGATGCATATCGCACCCTGGGATGGAATGATAATATGTATCGATTCGGTACAACACCCACAATGTGCGCATTACAAATATAGTATGCGCCACTTCAGTGCAATCTTCGGAATTGTATCATTGTATCGCATCACATTGCTGACTGGTTTTATGTAGTTTAAATTCAGGTGCATTTGTTCACAGATCTGTCTGTTCCTTATGCCTGACGCGAAGCTGAACGATTCCCACAGATTCATTCCACTGGATAGTTCAGATGCATCGGTTTGAGGTTTCGTCTAACAGAGGTCAAATCAGCCTATCATATAGAAATGCGAGATTGCCTGTCATCTTTCAAAATATGCAGGGAGACGGTTATGGGTATAAGGAGAACCTTAAGCAGACTGCGTAAGAGAAACGACAAGCCCTCAAGCAAAAAAAAGATCCTTTTCGAGCAGTTCGAGCCGCGGATTCTCCTTTCAGCAGACCCGGCCCTCCCGCGGCTGCCCGCTGCCGACGGAGAAAACTTATCGACGGCACAGGCTATCGTCATGCAGTCCGATGAACTCGAGACGGTGGCGTATATTTCCGACCTCGGCCTCGCGGGTCTGCTTCAGACAAGCGGAGGCGAACTTCATGCCGGTCTTGGGAAGGATTCCCAATTCTCTTTGGACCCTCCCGAGGTTGAGCCCAACAATATCCTGAGTCAAGCCACCAATCTGCCGCTTACGGAAGTTCCCGCGGGAAGCGGGCTTCTAATGGCGGTAGGAACGGGACGACAGGACCCCGCCGTCAGTGGCAATAATTGGAGCGATCCGGACTACTGGCGGTTCGAAGCCCTGGCCGGAGACATTGTCTCCATCAAGGTCGACACCCCCGACAGCAGTCTTAACACCCAGGTGGAACTCCATAGTGCCGCCGACTCCTACCTGGTTGGAGACAGCGACTCGGGGCCGGATAACGATGCCTTCATAAGCCACTATGTCATTGCCGAAAGCGGCACATACTACATACAAGTCGGCAAATACTCCTACGACAGCTCCGGTCCGGGGGAGTATGAACTCCACCTGGAAGTAGCCCGGGGGATCCAGCAGGAATCCGACGCCAACTACAGCAACGACAGCATATCCGGGGCAAACGCTTTGGCAATGACCGGCGCGGAAGGTCACAAGCTGGCTACGGTGGCGGGGACCGTCATGGCCCCGGCATGGGATTATCCCCAATCGTATGAGTCCGCCGATGAGGATTTCTTTGCCCTGGGCACCCTCAACGCCGGGAATGTGGTCGATCTCAAACTCCGTCTGCCTGCCGGG
>JAJFVB010000044.1 GCA_021372055.1 Desulfobacteraceae bacterium
CCCGCACCTTCTGCCTAACCTGCGTCCTTCCACCAACACCTTGGTGATCGATGCCGCGGCGCATCAGGCCAAGCTGGACTGCACCGTGGTGGCCGACGATCTAAGCGCCAAAGGCACGACCTGGGACTGGATCAGCGACATAATGGCAACGGATGCCAAGGTGCGGAAGCAGACCAACGCGCTCCTGAAGGAGTTCACCGCCATGAGCCAGTATCTGCTGACCTATAACGACAGCACGGCCGGCGCCGGGTCCGAGGATACCTACGCCGAAGATAGCGAAGAAGATAACGGACACAAAGCCGCTTCCTCCGGAGATTCGGGAGACGGCGGCGGCAGCGGCGGCGGCTGCTTCATCTCGGCCGCGCGATAACTTCTGAGATCCGGTCCGGGCTCCGCCTTGGACCAGGCTGAAGACTGGTACTATACCGTCGTTGGCGCCCAGGACGCCCCCGCGCGGGGGCGTCGCTTGAGGCGCATAACGGTAAGGCTTTGCAACCTGTGTGAACCGTGAGGGCGGAGATTGATTTGCCGCTGCCCGTCTTTCTTGCTTCACACGGACTGCTATGGTATATTTTCAATGTATATTCGCATCTGGGACCGTCACCAATGAACTTTCTAAAGGTGAATTGTGATCTTAGAGGACTTGCACTCATACCGCGATGCCTGCAGGGGTTGCGGCGAATGTCTCGTGAACTGCCGTTATATGCGGTTTACGCGCGATCAGGCCGTTGAGGAGATTCGGAAGATTAATCGTGGAGAGACGGCATCCTCGCGCGCCGTGCGCGATTGCATGAGCTGCTATGCCTGCAACCGCTTCTGTCCCAACGATGCCCACCCCTACGAGCGTATCCATTTCGCCTGGGATGCGCGCTACCGGCAGGAAGGACTGCCGATGCGCGCCAGTTACCTTATGCCGGGCCGACGCCCGAATTTCCGGCAGGATCTCCCGTTTTCCGCCCGCGAGAGGGAGTTGCATGCCCGCTGGGCATCGGATATGCCTCCGGCCCGCACCTGTCTGTACCCAGGCTGCAACCTCCTGGCCATGCCGCTTTTGGCCACCGGCGCCATCTTCGAGGTCCTGCCCGTCTGGGGGCGCTGGGATCTGTGCTGCGGCGAGATGTTTTTCCGCATGGGCCTTGTCGAACCGGTTCGGGGCGTCGCCGAGCGCCTGAGCTCATTCTACCGGGATAAGCCCATCGATGAGCTGGTGTTCGTCTGCCCGGCCGGCTACAACATGTTCTCGCATGTGCTGCCGGAACAGTTCGGGGCAAAGTTTCCCTTCAAGATAACCTTTTTCACCGACTGGTTCGACCATCAGCTCTCCCGGGGGAGGTTCAATCTGTCACAGGGGCTTTCAGACGCGGTCGTGGTCCACGATTCTTGCCATGGCCGTATCCTGGGCGATGCCTTCATGAACGGCCAGCGGGAGTTTCTTCGGAAGCTGGGCTTGCGCATCCATGAAACCGGGCTCAACCGGACGCACGGCCTGTGCTGCGGGGTGGCGGCCGGATGCAACCGCTACAGTCTTATTGACCTGGTGCGTTGGGGGTATACGGCGCTGCATACCCTGGAAAAAGCCGAGGGCGACGAGATCGCGGTCTATTGCACCGGGTGTCTCCTGACGCTGAATATCTTCCACCTGCTCAATCCTTTCGGCAAGCGACTCGTCCACCTGATCGAGTACACCCGCGCGGCCCTGGGGGAGCGCGTAGAACGCCGCCATACGGTGAAGGCCGTCCAGATGGCGGCGGGCATTGGAATCCATGCCTTGCCGCATTACCTGAATCCGAAACGGATCAAAATATCGTAGGGGGTTTGGATGAAGATCGATCTGCCGCCGGTAGGCATAAAGGTTCTGCATGACGATGCGGGACTAAGCGATGTGCGGTTGTTTCAGGGCGTCTCCTACTGCCAGGCGGTTTTTGAAGCCACCTTCGGCGCCGAACTTTTGGTCAGGCAGGAATCTATCCAGGTTTGCCAGTGGGCTCCGGCCGTATTGGGCTTCAAGACACCGCAAAATTCCTTTGAGGAGAATTTGAGGCCGCGTTTTCCCGCGGGCATCAAGGCGCTGTATATTGCGCCGCTAGCGCTCTTCCGACCAGAGCTTATACCGGATGTCGTTCTCATCCGGACATCCCCGGAGCGGTTTCAGGACATGGTCGATACGCTCGGCTGGGACGGCTTTATCGATCCCACACCCTATCGGCAAGACATCACGGCCCTGAACGCGTTCCGGAAGAGGCCGCTGCGGGGATTTTCCGCCTGGGCCATCAAGAACGTCAATACGTGGCTGCATATGCTCAATCGCTTTCGTAAATGGCACCATTTTACCACGCTCGTATTCAGAAGCACCTGGGCCACCCGCATCTTCGACCGCTTCATAACGGCCTATATGGCCAACATGTCCATGTGCCGCAACTCGCTGGTCATTCCCTTTCAGAACGGGCTGGCCAACATCAGCTATTTCTGTACGGGCGGGATCGCCTGGGGCAAGAACAGGCCCGATAATATGACCGCGGGGTTTCCCTGGGAGATCTACCGGAGGCTCGAGTCTATTCTCGACTACCCCGACAAGACGGACCCGGGAACTCTTCCGGCAGGATTGAAAACAACAAAGGCAAAGCGCATCGCCCGCAAAGAAGACGGGGAGTCGCGGTCGACCTGAGAAAATAAGGAGGAAACACCATGCACGTACATTCCGTAGTGGCTGAACAGAGCCGATTGAGACGCTTCCTGTTGTTCATCTTTGCCCGCTACATCGAGGTCCCGTTGCTGCACCTGTGCTATTACCTCTTGCGCGGCAAAGGGAGGTGGCTGGGAAAGCGGTCCTGGTTTCGCTTCGTAGCCGCTTTTGCCCTGGCGCGGCCGTTCGGTTATCTGGGCGACAGCGCCAAACCCATGCCGTACGATGAGGTGCTCGCCATGATCGATGGACTTGACGGATCCATCGCCGTGGGTCCCTGCCGCTGCCGCATCGGGCACAAGGCCTGCTCCCACCCGCTTGAAACCGATATCGTCTGCCGGAGCGGATTTCGTGCCTGGATGAAGGCGTTCCCCAAAGATTACCGGGAGATCTCGAAGGAAGAGGCCAAGGACATTGTCACCCAGTGCCATAGCCGGGGAATGTTCCACATGGTTTTCATCCACTGTCCGGTGAACCTCTACAACGAATACGCGATCTGCAACTGCTGCATGTGCGGCTGCGTGCCGTACATCATCAACCGCGAGCTGACCCAGCTCAATTACCCGCTCATCGACGGCTTCTTCCTGGCCCACACCGACGGTGAAAAATGCAAGGCTTGCGCGAAATGCGTGGAGGTTTGCCCCTTCACGGCCCGTCGACTTAGAGACGGACGGAGCTGGGCCGAGGAGAACTGCTTCGGCTGCGGCCTCTGCTCGTATGCCTGCCCCGAGAAGGCCATCACCATGACCAGACTGCGCGATCCCCTGGCGCCTCGGGACCACCACGGCAACCACCCCGCCCATTATCACCCCGGTCTATACCGGCAACATCCACCGTATCGGGAGGAATAGAACGAGCATCCCGGGCCGGTTTGGGGGTTCCGTCGAGGGATTTGCACGCGTGGGTGATTGTGCTTACCATGAGGCCATAGCCATGGTGAACGCTTTCAACATACACTTTGCCGGACTCATAAAGAAACGCGATCCACGCCCCCGCGAAGGGGGCGACGCTATATCGCCGGCAAATGCATCCCCATCGTGCCGTTTCAATCCACGCCCCCGCGAAGGGGGCGACCGGAAGTCGGCGGAACGATCAGCATCAGCCGCAAGGTTTCAATCCACGCCCCCGCGAAGGGGGCGACCAGCCTTATTACTGCCATTGTCGCCATCCTCATAGTTTCAATCCACGCCCCCGCGAAGGGGGCGACGCAACCTTATCTAAAAACCAGATCATCCTGACCGGTTTCAATCCCCGCCCCCGCGAAGGGGGCGACACCCGTCAATGAGATGAGCAGCACGAATAGCGGGTTTCAATCCACGCCCCCGCGAAGGGGGCGACCATGTCCTTGGC